>JAHJRU010000217.1 GCA_018830745.1 Chloroflexota bacterium | reverse complement strand
CCCATCGGCGTCAATACTGGTGGACTATATAGAGAGGAACCCGGTTATCACGGCGGCGGATTTTATTTTCGGAAATGAGCTGTACAACACCTATGATGTGGTGATGCCCACCGGTGAGCTTTTTACCATCGGACATCCTCCAACCGTGAAGGCGCGCAGTATGGCGCCCGATGGCCCGGCGCTGGACTTCTACCGCCTTTTCATGGGTGCTCAGGGGACATTGGGCACGGTGGTGCGGATGTCAATCCGGCTGCTGCCTTTACCCGATGCTCAGCGAGTCCAGTTCATCCCCGCGGATACGGTGGGGCGGGCAGTGGAAATCATACAGAGAATCGAGCGCAAGGAACTGGGACTGGAATGTTTTGCCCTGAACAGTTTTGACCTGGCGGCTTTTCTGGCGGAGGACCCGGCCCAGGAAGCCAAACTCAAGAAGGGTAAATACATTGAAGCCAATGGCGCCAGACCGTGGTCAGCCAAACAGATGGCCCAGTTTGAAGTCCTCAGGGAAAGCCTGCCTCCCTGGACGGTGGTCATCTGCTTGACCGGCTGGGCGAGACGTGCCGAGGAGAAGCTGGAATACCAGGGGCTGGATTTGAAGGACCTGTCCGTTGACCTTGGCTTTGAGGTGAAGAACACCGTGGGAGGGGTTACCGGTCTGGCTAAAATCATCAAAGAGGAAGTAATTCACCCCCGGCGGATGCAGAAGAGATATGGTTATAAGGGTTCCTGCCACGGGCTGATGTTCCACGCCCGGCCGGACACCGTGGCGGAATTGGAGGACATTATTGCTGAGATAGCCAGCCGGTATCATTATCCCGCCGGTGACATCGGTGGCTACCTGCTGCCCATTGAGAGGGGCCGCACTATTTACTGCGAGTATGACTTCCACTGCAATCTGAATGACCCGGAGGAGAGCCAGTGGGTGAAGGAACTGTTTGAGGAAGCCAGTGAGGTGCTGGTGGACAACGGCGCTTTCTTTGACCGCCCCTACGGCACGTGGGCGGAGGCGATGTACCGCCGGGCGGGGACATATACGGAGTACCTGAAGAAAGTGAAGCAACAGCTCGACCCGAATGGCGTGATGAATCCGGGCAAACTGTGCTTCTAAGCAGCTAAGTGTGAGAACATATTGACAGACTTAAGAGATGGACTCAGGAGATATAGCATGGCAGGAGACCCGTGTTTATCCGGCGGATGCGGTTGCTGCGCCACCAATTTCTACACCGATAAAGAATGCCCCGATTGCGGTCGGCGATTAAGGGTTGCCGGCAACCCGCAAAGGCTACAATATAGGCTCATATGTGCCGACTGCGGCTACCAGAGTCACCAGCTTTCTATGGAAGAAATCCGCGACATCATAGATTAACGGCTAACTCAAATTTCTGGCAATTTACGTCTTCTTTTTGATACCCCAGGTAGTGAAGGCCAGGGCCAAGAGTTGCCAGCTACCAACGTTTCCAAGCCTCCTTAAAGAGATTTAGACTTGAGTTCAGTCCTCTTCTGACGATATGTCAATGTGATTTGAAGACTGGTAGTGGCACTAACCCCCTGAATCTGGCAAGTTAGCGGCCGAATGACTAATTTCATCTATTTGCTCCATATCCTCTCCGCAGCAAACCAGAGTGCCGCCACCAACCTTGATTACTCTTACTTCATTGCCACATATATTACACCGGTATACCTCACCTAATAGTTCTACAGCCATTTTAAGACCTCCTTGTTAATTCACTCCCAGCCCCCTCCCTTACAAGTGCCGTATACGCTGGTCTTGAAATCAGGTAAGGGACAGGGCGACTGCTATACTACTCCTTCCGCTCTCAGGGCAGCTATTTCTGCACTGGAATAGCCGCCAATCTCCGCCAGGACTGCCTCCGTGTGCTCTCCCAGTTCCGGGGCGCAGCGCGTAGTTCCCACCTTGCTCTGGCTGAACTGCGCGGGGTAACCCGGGATTTGTATCCTGCCCAGCCGGGGGTGGTCGAAGTCGACAATGTAGTCGTTTTCCAGTATCTGCCGGTCATCCTTGAGTTCCGTTAGACGGTTAACGGGGCTATGCGGGAGGTCGTATTCGGTTAGAATCTTGAGCCACTCCTCTCGCGGGCGGGTGACAAATATGCGGTCCAGTATGGTAACCAGCTCGGCGGAATTGGTTAACCTCTTCTCAAAGGTATCGAATCTGTCATCATTCTCCATCTCCGGATGTTCGATGGCGCGGCAGAAAATAGGCCAGTATTTGTCTACCGCGGGCAGAGTTACTATGAACCATTTATCGTCGGCACACTGGTAGAAATTCCTCAGCGGGTACTCGGTGGCGCGCTGGTGCCGGGGGACCTCAAAACCGCCGACCAGGGCGGTGATAACGTTGTCGTAGAGCATGAAGAGAGCCGTGCCCAGAATGGAGACATGGATTTCCTGGCCGATTCCGGTGCGCTCTCGTTGAAATAGAGCCGTTATAACGGAATGGCTGAGCATAATGGATGTCGTTTGGTCAATGATACCGAACTGGGAGACGAGAGGTGTCATCTGGGGTTCCCCCACGGAGTACATCATCCCGGACCTCCCCTGGCCCTGGTAGTCAAAGCCGCCGATATCGCGGTCGGGCCCCTTTTGTCCGAAGCTGGACACGCGGGCGTAGATGAGCCGGGGGTTTATCTTGGCTAGCTCCGGGTAAGTCATTCCCATTTTCTCAACAGCCGGGGCGCGCAGACTGGTAACGAAAACGTCTGACTTGCTTACCAGGCGGTAGACTACTTCTCTCCCTTTAGCCGTCTTCAAATCTATGGTTATGCTTTTCTTGTTGCGGTTAGCGGCTTCGTGCCAGATGCTGCCGCCACCTTTAAGCTCAAGCAAGACATAGCTGACCCGCTTGAGGCTTCGTACAGGGTCGCCTGTACCGGGCGACTCCATCTTTATCACTTCGGCACCCAGGTCGCCTAAAATAGCCGAACCACCCGGTCCGGCGTGAAACATTCCCAGCTCCAGAACTCGTATGCCTTCCAGGGGTTGCTCCATGCCATCACCTCATTCCAGTCAGGTCTTCCCTGCCTTGTATGATAACTCTGTGTTAAATGATAGAGTTTCATGATTTGGAGTGTCAAATCGGGGCAGGACAGAGATACCATTGTTAACAAGAGACGGTTTAGAATCAGCCGCGGCGGTTTGTAAGTTATTCAGGCTTGTGATATACTTGCAACGTCTGTTTACGCGTTTAATATATTCGGAAATATAAATATTTTAGCAATTATTTTTTGGAGGGTAACACATGGAACAATTGAAGTATGATGTGGCGGTGATTGGGTCCGGCATAGGCGGGCTGGGTGCCGGCGCCATACTGGCTCACCAGGGCCACAAGGTGCTGGTGGTGGAAAAGCTGGCGCGCGTCGGCGGCCGGTTCTCCACCAATGAAGTCGAAGGCTTCAAGCTGCCCACGGGCGCCATGGCGGTGCATCGCGGCGGACCCGGCGACGAGATATTCAAGCGGCTTGGGCTGGAGGTTGACCTGGTGCCCGTTCCCCCGCTCT
>JAHJRU010000216.1 GCA_018830745.1 Chloroflexota bacterium | reverse complement strand
GCCTTGTCCAGCACCTGCTGCATGGCGAAACCGGGACCTTCAGGCATGCGGAGGGGACTGATGGCGATGGACACCTGAGCCACCACGGTTGCCAGGACTTCCAGTCCCAGTTCATTGGCCTTCTGGCGGCTCATGACCAGTATAGCGGTAGCTCCGTCATTTAATCCGGGAGCGTTGCCGGCAGTAATCGCCCGCGTGCCATATATCGGCTTCAATTTAGCCAGATTCTCCGCCGTGCTGCTGGCGCGGTATTGTTCATCTATGTCCAGCACCTTGGGTTCTGCCTTGGGCTGCTCTATGGTCATAGGGATAATTTCGTCCTTAAACTTGCCTGCCTTCCACGCCTCACCGTAGTTGGCATGGCTGCGCGCCGACCACTCGTCCTGTTCCTCCCTTGATATCCCGTATTCAAAGGCGACATCGTCGCTGTCAACGCTGACAGGATTAAAGTCCTTGTAACCGAGGGCAAATACGGGGTCTTCCATGGTTACGTTGCCCATTCTATACCCGTTGAATCGCAAGTTGCGCAGGATGAGAGGCTCCCGACTAAATGTGGTAGCACCACCGGCTATGGCAGTATCTATCTCCCCCACTTTGATAGCCATAGCCGCCAGCTTAACAGCGGACATCGCCGAGACACAGGCTTTGTCAAAGGAAATAGACGGCGTGGTGGGCGGCAGTCCAGCCTTCAGCAGCGTCTGCCGGGCAGCAACCGGAGTGTAGACTTCTTTACAAGGCGAGGTGTCACCCACTCCCCAGAAGACCTCACCCACGGTGCCCGAATCCGGCTTGATATTGACCCGCTCGAGCACCTCCTTCATCGGAATGGCTCCCAGGTCGTAGTAATCAATATCCTTCAACGAACCACCGTAGCGGCCGAAGGGAGTCCTCGCCGCACTTACAATAACTACTTCTTTTTCCACAGTTTTCCTCCCGTTTTGTTTTTATTAAGGTTTCCAGGTAACTTATAGCCGAGGACAATGTGCTACAGGCTAGCGCGAGTTCCGCCTCCTATATTTTCCACCCAGCACCAGCCATTTCCTTCTCCGCTTCCTCGGTAGTCAGTATGCGTCCGGTAAACGTGCCCGGGTCCCGCGTAGCTGCAAAGACAGCAATCCCACCCCACATCTCCGGGGTCTGCCAGCTGGACTTATCATCATCCGGGTGCAAGTAATTCCACCCCTCACTGGTAGTATTTTCGGGAACCAGGGCATTAACCGCCACATTATTTCCCCTGATTTCCTCCGCCAGTCCCCAGGTAAGGCGGTTGAGACCAGCCTTGCAGACATCATAAGCCAGACCGGTGAAGGGCTCGTTGATAATCATTGACGCCGCCGAGGATATATTGATGATGTGTCCGTATTTTCTCTCCATCATTGAGGGCAGTACCGCCTTGATACAGGCTACCGTACCCAGCAGGTTCGTCCTGAAAACCAGCTCCCAGTGCTTCAACTTCAATTCCATAAAGGGACGTATCACCGTACCGCCGGCATTATTGACCAGTATATCTATTTGCCCCATTTCCTCCAGGGCCTGAGCCACCATAGCCTTGACGTCTGCTTCACTGGTTACATCGGCTTTGAGCGGTAACGCCCGCCCACCTTGAGCCTTGATTTCCTCCGCCGTTTGAAGAATAGTGCCTTCCAGGGGACCACCTTCTTCCACCGTCCGAGCGGCAACCACCACCGCCGCTCCAGCCTGCGCCATGGCTAAAGCAATAGCCTTGCCGATACCACGACTGGCACCGGTAACGATGGCTACTTTCCCTTCAAGCCCGTTGTCGTTGGTCAGCTTCATTCCCCTTCAACGAAGCACGGAGCAAATTGAATACGACAGTTTTCCTCAAACCACACACGAACAATTGAGGACTAATACCAGTAAAAGTATACTACTACACCAAGCCAGAGGTCAAAACTCCACCAGCTCTATAAAGCAGAATCGCCCTTTAATCTACTAAGAAGCCTTAAAGACCAGATACGTCTTCCTGACATTGGCTACCTCCGGCACCAGGGAAAAACTCCCCCGCTCCACGAAGTCGGCGGTAACCGGTGTGCCCACCTTGATGTTCTCCGGGTTGGCTACATCAACCCCCATTATCTGGGTGCTGATTCTGGGCCCCTCTTCAACCTCAACAATGCCGGAACAGTAAGGGTTGTTGCGGTCATAACCTTCACTTATCATCGTCCATGGACCCACGCCAATCACCGTGAAGGAAACTATCTTGCCCTTGCCGTTTAGCTCCGTCCACTCTATATTCTGGCTGTTACATCCGGTGCATATTGGCCGTGGCGGCAGCTCCACCTTACCGCAGTCCTTACACCGCGTAGCCATCAATTTCTTTTCGCCACATAATTTATCAAAAGAGGTTGCAGTAAAAGGCATATCACTCATCGGGTTATCTCCTCTCGTATATTTGGACTACTACGGTGGTACCATGTGCCCCAACGTTGTGGGTCATTGCCAGGTTAACATCCATATTTGGCACCTGCCGGGCACCGGCCTCACCTCTCATCTGATGGAATACCTCACCTATCATCCCGGCACCGGAGGCGCCCACCGGATGCCCCTTACATTTAAGACCACCGGAGGTATTGATTGGCTTAATGCCGTCGCGGGCTGTTTTACCCTCGGCAGCCGCAGTAGCCGCATCCTTACCCGGCTTAAAGAATCCGAGGTCGGAGATAGCCATTACTTCCGCTATGGTGAAACAATCGTGGACCTCGGCAATCTTGATGTCCGCCGGACCGACGCCGGCCATTTCATAAGCCTGCTTGGCGGCTATCTGGCTGGCCGGTATAGAAGTCAACGTATCCCGGCTGTGGAGAGCCCGGCCACTGGCCTGACCTGTCCCGGTGACATAAATCGGCGTGTCAGTGAAATTTTTAGCTATGTCTTCAGCTACCAGTAGAACACAGGCGGCGCCATCGGTAATGGGACAGCAGTCAAACAGCCGCAGGGGCCAGGCCACCATGGGGTTATACTGGTCGTCATGCAGGAAATCCATCTCGGTAACCCAGCCTGGAACCGGCTTGCCCTTCTCCCTGGCCCTGGCCTGCCGCTGTTCCATAATCTGCGTTATGGTGTTGGGCATCTGGGCCACCGGATTTATGGCACCGTTGTTGTGGTTCTTTATAGCCACCGCCATCAGGTCTTCCGGCGTGGTGCCATACTCATTCATGTGTGCTGTAGCCATGGTGGCATAAAGTCCGGGGAAGGTATAACCGGCATAGCACTCCCACGTCTTGTCAGCTCCGGTAGCCAGCACCAGGGTCGTCCCCTCGGTGGGCAGGGTGGTCATCTTCTCCACGCCGCCAGCCAGGACAACATCGTAGAGTCCCGAGGCAATCCCGATAATACCATTGCGGATAGCCACCGAGGCGCTGGCACAAGCATTATCAATGGTTGTTGATGGTATGGGAACCAGATTAGCCCAATCAGTGCACCACTTGGCTATCCCAGCCTGGGCTTCCCAATTCCAGGCGCCGCAACAACCGACGTAATTAGCCTCTACGTCCTTTGGGTCGAGTCCCTTATCCACTGAATTCACCAAGTCTTTGAAAGCATCAACGAACATGTCGCGGCAATCCAAACCGGGCAACACCCCGAACTTTGACATGCCATAGCCAGCAACCGCTACCCCCCGACCAAGTTTCCGTTTACTCATATACCGCTCCTTTCACTGTAATTGTATTGCTATTCAAAGGAAAAACTTAATATAACCCTCTTACTCTTCCTCCTCCGCCTCAACAATATACCTCTCCATGATTTTAAGCGCCCTGGCAGCGATATCAGGGAGAGAAGTATAACCTTCCTTCTCCGCCAGTTGCTTTAGCGTCAGCACCAGTTCGTTTATCCGGGCAAAATCCCTGTCTCTGATATAAGGCATAATGCCTCCCGGTTTCAAATTTCCAACCACTAGCAGCCACAAATATGAAAGTTTAACTAAACTCTAAGGTCAGGCTCTTCACCCCCTTAACTGGGTGAGAGCTTAAATTCGCAGTTGGAGGCTCCGGCGGCGATACACTTGGTTTCCACGCAATCATAGTGAGTGGCTGGCTCCACCAGTGCGGCATATGCCTCCGCCATCCCGGCAAAGAAACCACATAGAAAATAACATACCGGCCGCCCCAGCTGACTTTCCTTCAGGTATTCGGCGATACTGGAGTTCTTTACTTCAAAAAGAAATTCCTTACCCCGTTCTATGGTCTTGCCTTTACCATGACCAAACGTTTGAATATAAAGCGGGAACCTGGAAATGCGATTTTCGAGGTCATCTCCCCCTTTAAGAGTGACGCGGTACGCCCTTATCAGGTTACTTTGAACCTCCAGGGTCCCTTTCTTGGTGGCTCCATATATCAGCCTGGCCGCTTCGTCAAATCCCAGGGAGTCAAACAGCTGGCGGTGCAGGTCGGCAATAATGGTGTTGCTAAGCAGAACATGGCTATCATCGCCCACCAGCAAGTGCCTGTTATTTTTATCACGGGTAATGAAACCAGGGAAATCAACCATAACCTTCTCGCCCATTGGTCCATCCTCCTATGGGTGATTACTAACGGCAACAATTTGAATAATAATTTATTTTAATATCAAATGTCAATTAAATATCAAGTTAATCCCATATGCTACGTTCCAGCCTGATGATTTGATTTTTTACCCCAATGGCGCTAGAATTTATGAATATATTTAGTTTTACCGACTATTCAAAAAAGGGCAACCCATGCAAGGCTGCCCGATTGCTTGAAAAGGAGAAACGGAGGTAACATATGGAACAATTAAAGTACGACGTGGCGGTGGTAGGCTCCGGCATAGGCGGACTGGGTGCTGGCGCCATACTGGCGCACCAGGGCCACAAAGTGCTGGTGGTGGAAAAGCTGGCGCGCATCGGCGGCCGGTTCTCCACCAATGAAGTCGAAGGCTTCAAGCTGCCCACGGGCGCCATGGCGGTGCATCGCGGCGGACCCGGCGACGAGATATTCAAGCGGCTTGGGCTGGAGGTTGACCTGGTGCCCGTTCCCCCGCTCT
>JAHJRU010000215.1 GCA_018830745.1 Chloroflexota bacterium | reverse complement strand
TGGTGGCAGTAGGGGAACTGGGACTGAGTGGTGAACTGAGGGCTGTCTCCCAGTTGGACCGGCGGGTGGCTGAGGCAGCCAGGCTGGGATTCAAGCGCTGCCTGGTGCCCAAGACCAGTGCCAAGACTATTTCCGTTCCCAAGGGTATGGAGGTTATCCCGGTCAGCACCTTGAGAGAGGCGATTGCTGCCGCGCTGGGGAGAAGCAGGATTAAAAGCGAGGAATGAAAACAAGTAACCAACAAAAAGTAGGTGCTATTGTCGCTGCCGCCGGTGAGAGCCGGCGGATGGGTGGAGTGGACAAGGTCTTTGCTCCGCTGAGCGGCAGGCCAGTCCTGGCACGGGTGATTGACGCCTTTGAGCAATGCGGTTCCGTTGACCGCGTAGTAGTGGTGGTCAGTGAGGCAAGTCTGGAGCGGTGCCGCCAGCTGGTGGCTGGTGAGAAGTGGTCAAAGGTGGCTGATATATGTAACGGGGGTGAGAGACGTCAGGACTCGGTGCTGGCCGGCCTGAACAGGCTGGGTAAGTGCGACTGGGTAATCGTGCATGACGGCGCCCGCCCGCTGGTAACGCCGGACCTGATTGACCGTGGACTGAGTGAAGCTGAAGAGACGGGTGCCGCCGCCGCCGCGGTGCCGGTCACGGATACCATTAAAGTGGCGGGAGATGGCGGGCTGGTTAGTGAAACGCTCCCGCGGCAGAACCTGTGGGCCGTGCAGACCCCGCAGGTGTTCCGCTTTGATATAATAAGTGAGGCCTATCGCCAGGCGGAGAGAGAGGTGACCGATGACGCCTCGCTGGTGGAGCAGCTGGGCTATAAGGTCAGGCTGTATATGGGTTCTTATGATAATATCAAGGTAACCACCCCCGCCGACCTGGCGCTGGCGGAAATCCTGTGGCAGGAGCGCAGAAAGTAGAATGCACGCTGGAATTGGCTATGATGTCCATCCTCTGGTAAGCGGACGCCGCCTGGTATTGGGTGGGGTGGAGATACCCTTTGATAAGGGTCTTGACGGCTGGAGCGATGCTGATGTCCTGACCCATGCCGTCATTGATGCCATGCTGGGGGCGGCGGCGCTGGGGGATATTGGCCGTCATTTTCCACCCGGCGACCCGCAATACCATGATATTTCCAGCCTGATTTTGCTGGAAGGGGTAAGGCAAAAGCTGGCGGATAAGGGCTGGCGGATAGTGAATATCGATGCTACGGTGGTGGCGGAAAAGCCCAGGCTTAGTGAGTATATTGACGCTATACGTCATAGCTTGAGCCGGACGCTGGATATTTCGCAGGATAAGGTTAGTGTGAAGGCAAAGACCTCGGCTGGGCTGGGTTTTATCGGCCGGGGAGAGGGAATGGCGGCTTATGCCGTAGCCATGCTGGAAGGGAGCCAGGATGAAGGTACATAACACCCTGTCCGGGAAAAAAGAGGAATTCTTGCCTCAGGGTGACGAGATTAAGATGTATGTCTGCGGGGTTACGCCCTATGATGAGAGCCACATCGGGCACGCGATGAGCTATATAATCTTTGATGTTATCCACCGCTATCTCAAGTTTAGGGGCTATAAGGTAAAGTACGTGCAGAACGTTACCGATATTGATGATAAACTAATCGACCGCGCTAACCGGCTGGGCGCCACCGTCACTGAGCTGGCGGAGAAATTTACGGCGCGCTATTTCGAGGATATGGATGCCCTGAACATTGAGCGGGCGGATATTTACCCCCGGGCTACCGAGGAGATACCCAAGATTATCGAGGTGGTTCAGGGGCTGATAGATAAAGGATATGCCTATCCGGCGGAGGGCAGCGTCTATTTCCGGGTAAGACAGAAAGAGGATTACGGGAAGCTATCTCACCGTAAGCTGGATTCGATGATGTCGGGGGCTCGTATTGAGCCGGGGAAAGAGAAAGAGGACCCGATGGACTTTGTGGTGTGGAAGGCGTCAAAGCCGGGCGAGCCTTCATGGGATAGCCCCTGGGGACCGGGCAGGCCGGGCTGGCACATCGAGTGCAGCGCCATGTCGCTGAAGTACCTGGGGGAAACCATCGACATCCACGGCGGCGGGCAGGACCTGGTTTTCCCGCACCACGAGAACGAAATAGCGCAGTCGGAGAGCTTCACCGGCAAGAAGCCCTTTGTTAAATACTGGCTGCATAATGGACTGCTGCAGCTGGGCGAGGAGAAGATGAGCAAGTCGCTGGGCAATCTGGTGACCATAAAAGATATTCTGGCCCAATCCAGTGCCGATGCCCTGCGTCTTTTTGTGCTCAGCTCCCACTACCGCAGTCCGCTGACCTATTCAGATGAGGGACTGGCGGCGGCGGAGCGTGGCGCAGACCGGTTGCGCCAGGCGGCTGGCGACACAAGTGGTGGTGGAAATAAAGGGAACGGGATAGATGTTGAAGCCTACCATAACCGCTTTGTTGAGGCTATGGATGACGATTTCAATACCGCCCAGGCGGTAGCCTGTTTATTTGATTTGGCGAGGGATATTAACCGGGCGGAAGAGTCCGGGGATTATGCCAGGCAGGCGCGAGAGACATTAAAAGACCTGGGAGGGGTACTGGGGCTGACATTGAAGCCCGTTGAGGCGGCTCCCCTTGATGCTGCGCAAATAGCTCAAGTTGCCGCTTCGCTTTACCAGGAGCTGGGGCGCAGCACCCTAAGCAAAGAAGAGTTGGCAAAAGACTTTTTCGAGCATTTAGCTAGGGCGGGTGAAGAGCTACGAGAGGCAAAGGAGATAATCGACGACTTGATTGTGATGCGCAAAGAACTAAGAGCAAGCAAACAGTGGCAGCAGGCTGATATGATTCGGGATAAGCTGAGTGAAGCGGGCATCGTCCTGGAGGATACCTCTCAGGGGACGGTGTGGAAGTATCATCGAGGTTCTTAATTGGGGATTAAATGAAGTTTCGGCAAGCTTATGTAGGTGCAACAGTTGTTGTAATCCTTGTTCTCAGTTCTATTATTTGGTGGAATTTCTTTAGCATTTTTGCTCCAAAGGACGACAGTTTGAAATACGCCAATACTCAGCTATTGTTTAGTGCAGTAGCAACTATAGGTATAGTATTTTCC
>JAHJRU010000214.1 GCA_018830745.1 Chloroflexota bacterium | reverse complement strand
ACAAGGGACAAGAGGGGATGATACACTCAAAACAAGCGATAAGACATAAACAGAATAAACGCTATTTAGCTTCAATAACACAGTCAGGGACACTGGCAAACGGTCTTCGGAACCGAGGGTCGGGGGTTCGAATCCCTCTGGGCGCGCCAATTACACCTTCACCATTGCCTCTCCCGTGATTACCGGCTCTCCGTGCTGGTTATGGCAATCCACGGCACATCTCACCAGGCTCCGGCCTTCAATCTTTTCCACCCTTTGTATCTCGCCGCTTACCGTGATGGTGTCACCCGGGCGGGCAGGTGATTTAAACCTCACGTCAAGCTTGCCGCCGGAGAGCCAGTCCCGCCCAAAGGCAGCCGTCATCATCTGCGATATATAGGCTAAAATCAACATCCCATGAGCGATGGTGCCGCCGAGCGGCGTCTTTTTGGCAAAATCCTCATCTATGTGGATGGGATTAAAGTCCTTGCTGGCCTCAGCATACAGGTCGATTTTCTCCTGGCGGACAACTTTTATAAGCTCAGGCAGGCTCATCCCCTCTTCAAATTCAGGCAACGTTCTCGCTCCTCTATCCTTCTGGCTGAGGCAGGGTAAAATTGGTTTTCCCGCTCAATACCGGCTGATTTTCCTGGTTATAGGCATTGAATTCAACCGTCACGATGTGCAACCTGCCCCGCTCCCGCTTGCGGCTTAACCGGGCATAACTGGTAATAGTATCACGCGTGCTTACGCTATTGATAAACTCCAGTTCCTGGGAGACGTGAAGTGAGCCCGGGGGCAAAGAAATACTGTCCGACAGCGCCGCCATGGCATTGGCCGCTACCGCCATCGGTGGCACCAGTCCGCCGCCCTGATACAGCTCGCTGCTTTCCTCCACCGCATTCAGGTAGCCAGCCACGGCGGCGGAATCCAGTTGAAAACTGACTGGCGGAAACTCGTAACCTGCCTCCAGCTCATGGTACTCTCTTTTTCGGTTTTCCGGCATACAATACCACCTGCGCCTTTACAATGAATGAGATACCCGAATGCTCCAGTAATTTATGCGGTATATTAGCGCGGTGAATAGTCTTTGTCAAGGCGCTTGCCGCCAACCAGGTGAATGCACCCTCCGAATATGCCTTGCGTATCCTGAGCAAGCTAACTTATAATAAGCCATAAAAGTGTAGCCCCACCGCGGGCTAAGGAGCCTTATTATGCAAAAGGTCCTCATAACCGGCGGCGCCGGATTCATCGGCAGCAACCTGGCCGAGCATCACCTCGCCAGAGAAAGCCAGGTGACTGTCTTCGACAACCTTTCCCGACCCGGCGGTGGTGCCAGGAAGAATATGGAGTATCTTACCGCCAGGTATAAGGACAATCCAAATTTTGAGTTTGTTCTGGGCGACGTTAAGAACCTCGACCAGCTAACCGAGGTGATGCCGGGTATAGATGTGGTATTTCATGTAGCCGGTCAGACAGCCGTGACCACCTCCATCGATGACCCGATAGAGGACTTCGACACCAATGCCAGGGGCACCTTTAACGTGCTGGAAGCCGCCAGGCGCGCTGGCTCTGACCCCATAATATTTTTCACTTCCACCAATAAGGTCTACGGGGACCTGACACGCCAGCCCGTCACCCTGGTGGAAAAGGAAACGAGATGGGACTTCGGCGACAAGGGCTTCTCTGAAGGGGTAAGTGAAGACTACCCGCTGGACTTCGAAGCCCCCTATGGATGCTCCAAAGGAGCCGGTGATGCTTATTGCCTGGAATACGCCCGCACCTTTGGCCTCAGAACGGTGGTCTTCCGCATGTCAGCCATCTACGGCACGGGGCAACACCCCACCGAAGACCAGGCCTGGGTAGGCTGGTTTATCCGGCGCTCTATGGAGAAAAGCCCGGTAACTATCTACGGGGACGGCAAACAGGTAAGGGATATCCTGTTTATCACCGACTTACTGAACGCCTTTGACCAGGCTCTGGAGAGTATCGAAAGCACTAAAGGCCAGGCGTTTAACATCGGCGGCGGCCGCAGAAACTCCAGCTCTATCCTCGAACTTCTGCAACTTCTGCGGGAGAAACTGGGTATACAACCATCTAATGTAGATTTCGGACCCTGGCGCCTGGCGGACCAGAAAGTCTACATCAGCAATACCGCCAAGGCAAAAAAGACGTTCAACTGGGAGCCGCGGGTCAGCCAAGAGGAAGGCATCACCAGGCTTTACGAATGGATGCGCGAGGGGAAGAGATGAGAAAAGCGGTCGTTACGGGCGGGGCGGGGTTCATCGGCTCTCACATAGCTGATGAACTGGTGGCCCGTAATTACCACGTAACCATTCTGGACGACCTCTCATCGGGGAAGCTGGAGAACATCAATGGCCTGCTAAATGGTGGTAAGGCTGAGTTTATCCGCGGCAGCATAACCGACCTGCCGTTACTGCAGAAACTCTTTCACGATGCGGAATATGTGTTCCACCAGGCAGCTCTCACTCAAATCCCCAGCAGCATAGAAGACCCGTTACCCACCAACGAGGTCAATATAGGGGGAACGCTTAAGGTACTGATAGCTGCTGAAGCAAACAAGGTGAAAAAAGTTGTCTATGCTTCGTCTTCCGCAATTTATGGGGATGCCCCCTCTATTCCGCACAAAGAAGACATGACCCCCAACCCCCTTTCGCCATATGCCCTGACCAAACTGGCCGGAGAGCAGTATGCCGCCATCTTTCATAGGATACACGGGCTATCCACGGCATCCCTCAGGTATTTTAATATCTATGGTCCCAGACAGAACGCCGAGTCCCAATATGCCACCGTCATTCCCGCGTTCATTACCCGCATTGGTCAGGACCTGCCACCGGTTATATTTGGAGATGGCGAGCAAACCCGCGATTTCGCCTTCGTCAAAGATGTGGCACAGGCCAATATCCTGGCAGCAGAGGGGGAAGCTACTGGCGCATACAACGTTGGGAGCGGCCACAACGTCACCATAAACCAGCTAGCTCAAATAATAATGCGGGTGATGGCAAAAGACGTCCAGCCGGTCTACCATGAGCCACGACCGGGCGAACTGAAACATAGTCTGGCTGACATCACCAGAGCCCGTGGCTTCGGCTATGAGCCAGAATGGTCTCTGGAAGATGGTTTAAGCAACACGATAAGCTACTTCTCTAAAACAGAGCAACACGCAACTACAAAACAGGAGACCTCATGATGAATATATGCATAGTTGGCTCCGGGCATATCGGTCTGGTAACCGGAGCCTGTCTGGCCGACATGGGCAACCGGGTTATCTGCATGGATGATGACGAACGGAAAATCGCTGTTTTGAAGGACGGTATCATCCCCTTCTATGAGCCCGAGCTTGAAGAAATAGTGCACCGTAACGTAGCCGCGGGCAGGCTGAGCTTCACCACCAGCGTCGAGGAAGGGGTCGGAAGTTCCGGGATGGTCTTCATTTGCGTGGGCACACCCCAGTGGCCCGACGGCAGCGCCGATTTATCATTCGTGGAAACGGCCTCAAAGCGCATCGCCGAATCTATGGACG
This sequence comes from Chloroflexota bacterium, assembly GCA_018830745.1. Lineage (GTDB taxonomy): Bacteria > Chloroflexota > Dehalococcoidia > Dehalococcoidales > JAHJRU01 > JAHJRU01. Next base: position 1,133 of record JAHJRU010000214.1, on the reverse strand, counting down.
ATTACAAGGTCATAGTGGACAAGAGCACGGTACCGGTAAGAACGGGAGGCTGGGTCAAAAGGACGGTAACCCTTAATTGCCGTCAAAACCACGACTTTGATATCGTGTCCAATCCTGAATTCCTGCGCGAGGGCAAGGCAGTTTATGATTTCATGCACCCCGACAGAATAGTAATCGGCGCCGAAAGCGAGCGGGCCGCCAATGTAATGAAGGAGCTGTACCGGCCGCTGAATGCCCCCATAATCGTAACCAGTATAGAAACTGCCGAGCTTATCAAACATACCTCCAACGCCTTCTTAGCTATGAAAGTGTCCTATATCAACGCCTTAGCCAATATCTGCGAGGCGGTGGGCGGTGACGTGACCCAGGTGGCTGACGGCATGGGAATAGACAGACGTATAGGCCGGGACTTTCTCGATGCCGGGATAGGTTACGGGGGCTACTGCTTCCCCAAGGACGTGGCCGCCTTTATCAAAATAGCTGAGGATGCCGGCTATGACTTCGGGTTGCTGAAGGCAGTGGAGGAAATAAACGCCTTTCAGCGCCGCCAGATAATTAAGAAGACCAAAAGCCAGTTATGGAATCTGAACGGCAAAACCATAGGCATACTGGGACTTTCTTTTAAACCAAACACCGACGATATCAGAGAAGCCCCCTCCATAGATATCATCAATCAACTTCAACAGGAAGGCGCCAAAGTAAAAGCCTATGACCCCCAGGCTATGGAAGGTGTGCGCCTGGTAACAAAGAACGTAGAGTTATGCCCGGACCCGTATCAGGTAGCTGACGGAAGTGATGCTCTGATAATAGTCACCGAGTGGGACGAGTTTAAAGAGCTTGACCTGCCAAGAATTAAAGAGCTTCTTAACCAACCGGTGATAATAGATGGAAGAAATATTTTTGAGCCGGCGGAAATGGAGAAGCTGGGTTTCATGTATAAAGGGGTTGGTAGATGAAGGCATTTATCGCTGGCGGTGCAGGCTTTATTGGGTCCCACCTTTGTGACCTGCTGCTGGCGCGGGACCACAGTGTAATTTGCCTGGATAACCTCCTTACCAGCGATGCCAGTAACCTCCAGCACTTAACAGATGATGCGAGATTTCAGTTTATCAAGCACAACATAGTCGAGCCTT
>JAHJRU010000213.1 GCA_018830745.1 Chloroflexota bacterium | reverse complement strand
CCTAAAGAAATAGCGGTAAGGGTTAATAATCCGGCGTTTACTATCGGGGGGGCAGCCAAAGGCTCGGGAATGATACACCCTGACCTGGCTACCCTGCTGTGCTTCCTGACCACCGATGCTGCGGTGGAGACGGATTTCCTGCGCACCTTGCTGAACAAGGCGGCGGATGCGTCCTTCAATATGGTATCCATCGATGGCGACACCAGTCCCAACGACATGGTGGTGATAATGGCTAACGGTCTGGCGGGAAACGAACCGATTAAAGCCAGTAGTGAAGCGGCTGAGGTTTTTCAGCAAGCTCTGGAGCAGGTCTGCATTCACCTGGCGAAGCGTATTGCGCGAGACGGTGAGGGAGCCACCAAACTTATCGAGGTTACGGTTAACAGCGCCGTCAGCCTTGATGAAGCCCGGCGAGCCGCCCGCACCGTAGTGAACTCGCCACTGGTAAAGGCGGCGGTGCACGGCAATGACCCCAACTGGGGTAGAATAATAGCTGCGGCAGGACGCAGCGGAGCAGAACTGGTGGAATCAAAGACCGACCTCTACCTGGGGGACATTTGCCTGCTGAAAACCGGCAACCCGCAGCCGTATGATGAAAGCGCTGCGGTTGAGTGTCTGAAGAAAGACGAGGTCGTTATCAACGTAAATCTAAACCTGGGCACGGCTACTGCCACCGCCTGGGGTTGTGACCTGTCGGAAGAATATGTCACCATAAACAGCGAGTATACTACGTAATAGCAATATAGAAAATGAGCACTGATAAGTTAAGTAATGTTTTGGTAATCAAGATAGGTGGTTCCACCATGGGCAGCCAGGATACCACCTTTGAAGATATTGTGCATCTGCAAAAGCAGGGCCGCCCACTGGTTATCGTGCACGGTGGGGCCAAACTGGTAACGGAATGGCTCGCCCGGCAGGGAACGCCCACCCGCATGGTGCACGGCGAGCGGGTAACGGATAAGGCAGCTCTGGAGATGGTGGCAGCCGTATTAGGCGGCCTGGTCAACAAAGACATCGTGGCCTCCATAAATACTCTTGGTGGACGGGCGGTAGGTATTTCTGGTGCCGATGGCTCCATGATTCAGAGCCGGCTCCGGGATGATGATATGGGTTATGTCGGTACGGTAGTAAAGGTAGATACCAGCCTGCTGGAGACCCTGCTAAGGGCAGGCTTTGCCCCGGTTATCGCCACGCTCGGCCTTTATGCCTTTGACAGGCCGGATAACGCGCCACCCTTGCTCAACATCAATGGCGATACCCTGGCCGGTGAGATAGCCGCCGCTATTGGCGCTGAAGAGCTTATCTACCTGACCGATGTAATCGGTATCTGTAACCGGGAGGGCAAATTACTGCCCAAACTATATCCGGAGGAGGCGGAAGCGCTACTAGCTTCCGGTGAGGCTTCAGGGGGAATGGTCCCCAAGATTAAGAGTTGTCTGAAAGCCCTGTCCCGGATTTCAGCCGCCCGTATTATAGACGGAAGGCAGCCCCACGCCCTGCTACGTGAAGTCGAAGGGCGCGGTGAGGGCACGACCATAGAGGTGCCGAAATGAGCCAATGGCAGGAACTGGAAAAGCAATACTTTATGCGCACTTTCGACCGCGTACCCGTAACCCTGGTGCGGGGAGAGGGAGCACGGGTATGGGATGATGACGGGCGGGAATATCTGGATTTCGTCGCCGGGTGGGCGGTGAATAGCCTGGGGCACTGTCATCCGGCGGTTGCCGGGGCAGTAACCGAACAGGTACATACGCTGATCCAGGTATCCAACCAGTTCTACACCATACCCCAGGTGCAACTGGCTGAAATCCTGGTCCAGCATAGCTGCCTGGATAAGGTCTTCATGTGTAATAGCGGCACCGAGGCAAATGAAGGAGCCGTAAAGCTAGCCCGTCGCTATGGAAAGCACCACCTGAACGGCGCCTACGAGGTTATCACCACCACCGGTTCTTTTCATGGACGTACACTGGGCATGGTAGCTGCCACCGGCCAGACGAAGTTCCAACAGCCTTATGTACCCTTACCCTCCGGATTTGTCAACGTGGAGTATAATAGTATTGAGGCCATAGAAGCTGTCACCAGCCCCAAAACATGCGCTATTATGCTGGAGCCAATGCAGGGAGAAGGGGGTGTGAACCTGCCTGACGACGATTACCTCGCCCAGGTGCGCGCCTGGTGCGACCAAAAAGGCATCCTGCTTATTCTGGATGAAATACAGACCGGAATGGGCCGAACGGGGACCCTTTTCGCCTACGAGCAATATGGTATTGAACCTGATATAATGACCCTGGCTAAAGGTTTGGCCAGTGGTATGCCCGCCGGAGCTATTCTGGCCAAAGACAGTGCCGCGGTTTTCACTCCCGGCGAGCATGGTTCCACCTTTGGCGGTAATCCGGTAACCTGTGCGGCGGCCTATGCCACGGTAAAATTTATTGTAGAAAACGACATCGCCGGGAACGCTAAGAAAGTTGGCGACTATCTTATGGACGGGCTGAGGAATTTAGCGCAGAAGCACTCTGTCATAGTCAATGTGCGAGGCCGGGGACTGCTGGTCGCCATGGAGTTCAACCGGGATATAGCCGCGGATATGTTGATGTCCTGCCTCAGCAGGGGCTTGCTGGTCAACAAGCTGAAGCCCAACGCCCTGCGCTTCATACCTCCCCTTACCATTGGCAACCAGGAAGTTGATGAAGCACTGGGGATACTGGATGAAGCCTTATCCGCCATTACTAATTCAGGTCAAAACTGAGATGTTAAGGAAGATCGGGCAACTGGCAACACTTATCGGCTTATCAGCCCTTTTGATGCTGGGTATAGTGCTGATAGCCTCTTCCTATCCCGGTGTCGGAAGTGCCTCTACTGCTGGCACGGGAGGGCTTCCCCTTACTGCCGGCGACAATTCAAGTATCCCACCGGCAGTAGTTGAGGATGCTGCTGAGATGGCTAAAACGCTATTCGGCGACTCTCAGGAAGAGGCAAACAACTTCGTTAATCAGGTCTTAGCCATTTATACCGAGGCTAAAGATAAAGATTTTGTTATCCTCTTTAACTCCGGTGGCTGGGGATGGAATCTGCTGGAAGACAGCCAGGGTTGGGACAGTATTTTCACCGGCATTAAAACTAAACTCAACGTCATGGGTTACCAGGCGCTTGCCCTGGACTATCAAAGAACCCGGGTAAGCTGGAGGGCCTGCCTCGAGGAGGCTTCCGAGATAGCCAACTTCTATCCGAGTAAAGCCAGGGACCTGGCTGGCAGGGTTGAGTTGCTTACCCGGCATATCCCTGAGGTGAAGGTTATCCTGGCCGGCGAAAGTACGGGCACGGTTATCGCTGAGAAAGCGATGACCATGCTGAAAGACAACCCGCGGGTCTATACCATTCAGACCGGCCCACCATTCTGGCATAAGAGGGTCAAGCTGGAGAGAGCCCTGGTATTGACCAGCAACGGCATGCTCCCTGACTCCTTCAGCGACGGAGACTTTATAAGCATGGTTATGGCTAACGTGAGAGATATATTCGGCTTACCACAAAGAGCCAACAACTCCGGAAATATACTCCAATATTTAAGAGCCCCGGGGCACGATTACTGGTGGCAATACCCCAATGTTTATTCTGAAATCACCGACTTCCTGAATCAGAATTTCGACATCGCCTGGCGATAAATCAATGGAGGTTTAGTATGTCAGACAAAGTAGTCCTGGCGTACAGTGGCGGGTTAGATACCTCGGTAGCTATAAAATGGCTCCAGGAAAAATACCAGGTCGATGTTATCGCCCTTACGATTGATGTCGGGAATGAGCGTGATTTTACCGCCATCCGGGATAAGGCGCTTAAAGTTGGTGCCCTCAAGGCGCTGGTGGTTGACGCCAAAGAGTTGTATATCAACTACTTTGTCTTCCCGGCGCTGCAAGCCGATGCCATGTACGAGGGACAATACCCGCTGGCTACTGCCCTCTCCCGACCACTCATGGCCAAGCTACTGGTGGATACTGCTCAGGAAGAGGGTGCCTCAGCCGTGGCTCACGGCTGTACCGGCAAAGGCAATGACCAGGTGCGGTTTGAAGTGAGCATCAACGCCCTGGCCCCGAAATTAAAAATTATTGCCCCGGCCCGGGAGTGGGGTATGACCCGCGAAGAGACCATCGAGTATGCCGGGCAGCACGATATTCCGCTGCCGATTACCTCCGCCAGTCCCTATTCAATCGACGAGAGCCTCTGGGGTAAAAGCATCGAATGCGGCATCCTTGAGGACCCCTGGATCGAGCCGCCCGAAGATGTATATACCTGGACCAGGTCACCCGGTGAAGCCCCTGACAAAGCGGAGTATGTTGAGATAGGCTTTGAGCGCGGTATCCCGATTACTCTAAACGGACAAAAAATGGGTGGGGTCGGCTTAATTCGGCAGCTTAACGAGCTGGCGGGTATGCACGGCATAGGCCGTATTGACCACATGGAGAACCGACTGGTGGGCATAAAGTCAAGAGAGATTTACGAAGCGCCTGCCGCCGTCGCCCTGCTTCAGGCACACCAGGCACTGGAAGCTATGACCCTTGCCAGAGACCAGCTACGCTTCAAGCAGAAGGTAGCCGCCGAGTATGCCGACCTTATCTACAATGGCTTGTGGTTTACCCCGCAGCACCGCGACCTGGCGGCATACGTAAGAAGCTCCCAGCGCTTTGTTACCGGAACTATACGCCTGAAGCTGTTCAAGGGCAACTGCACCGTGGTCGGGCGGCAATCACCCTTCTCCCTCTACAGCCACGGCTTAGCCACCTATGACAAAGGTGACCAGTTTGACCAGAGTGCCGCACCCGGCTTCATTCACATCTGGGGGCTGCCGGTCATAACCCAGGCTCAGGTTCAACTACTGGGTGAGACCGAAGACCCGCTGAGCATAACCTCACCCGAAGAAGGAGGCCAGAAGACTAAATGAGCCATATCCGCGGGCGTTTCCAAAAGAAAGCGGATAAATGCGCCGCCGCATACACCGCTTCCATCCCCTTTGACTGGCGTCTATATCCCTATGACATCGCCGGCAGCATTGCCCACGCCAGGATGCTGGCCAAGCAGGGCATAATCTCGGCGGAAGAAGCCAAGGTTATCACCGACGGGCTGGCGTCAATCCTTGAGGAGATAGAGCAGGGCGAGTTCCAGTTCAAGTCGGAACTAGAAGATATCCACATGAACATCGAAGCCCGCCTGATAGAGAAGGTGGGCGATGTGGGCGGTAAGCTCCATACGGCCCGCTCCCGAAATGACCAGGTGGCTCTGGACTTGCGCCTCTTTGCCAAAGAAGCCATAGCGGAGACGCTTATAAGGCTGCAAGTATTTCAACGGGCGTTAATCGACCTGGCCGAAGACAATAAGGACGTGATAATGCCGGGATATACCCACCTGCAACCAGCCCAGCCGGTGCTGCTGGCTCACCACCTCCTGGCTTACTTCGAGATGATGCAGCGCGATGTCGACCGGTTCGTTGACTGCCGGGGACGCACCGACGTTATGCCCCTGGGCAGTGGTGCGCTTGCCGGGGTGGCTTATAACATTGACCGGGACTTCCTGGCTCAAGAGCTGGGCTTCAGCCAGATCAGCCGTAACAGCATGGACGCCGTATCCGACAGGGATTTCGTCATCGAATATGAGGCGGCCGCCAGTATTTGTATGATGCACCTCTCCCGGATGGCGGAGGAAATCATCCTGTGGTCCCCGGCGGAGTTCGGTTTCATTGAGCTTGATGAGGCTTATGCCACCGGCTCAAGCATCATGCCGCAGAAGAGAAACCCGGATATTGCCGAGCTTTCCCGTGGTAAAACGGGGCGGGTCTATGGACACCTCATGGCTATGCTGACGACCATGAAGGGTCTGCCCCTGGCTTACAACCGTGACCTGCAGGAGGATAAAGAGGGCTTGTTTGATGTGGTGGATACGCTGTTATCCACCCTGGAAGTGCTGGCCGGCATGGTCGGCACAGTAAAGGTCAAAAGAGCCAGTATTGAATCGGCACTCCAGAAAGGCTACCTGCTAGCCACCGACCTGGCAGACTACCTGGTGAAAAAAGGGGCGCCATTCCGCACCGCCCACGACATCGTAGCCCGGCTGGTAAGCCACGCTGCCGATAACGGCAAGTCATTCGGCGAACTCAGCCTCGATGAATACAAACGGTTCTCCCCCCTATTTGCCGATGACGTGTACTCCATTACCATGGAATCATCCCTGGCTGCCCGGGATATAGTAGGTGGTACTGCTCCAAGCCAGGTAGGGCAGGCATTAGCCGAAGCAAAGAGAATAATAGGGAACTAGCTTACTGGAGGTTAATAATCCTGGTGAGGGGTGGGGCTCGTCTTGCCGGTTATCCAGCTTCCTACCGACTTTTAGCCAGCTTGTGCTGGGTACGAATGCAGCGGGTACACAGGCTAAGCCGGGTTTTTTTACCATCCTTAACTAAGGTGACCGGATGGATATTGGGCAGCCACTGACGATTGGTATGCCGCATAGAATGACTCACGTTATGACCAAACTGGGGGGTCTTCCCACATATATCGCACTTCAATGACTTTTCTCCTTTGACTATCCACATAAACTGGTGTAAAATGCCGACAATATATATTACCACACCCAGCGCAGCTTCGCAATTTGAAGGGTAGGACTGCATAGTTATTTTCACCAAAAATGGGGAGTAGTAACATGAGTCAAGAAAAAGCAGCTACTGGGCAAGATTTAAAAGAGATGTTCATGGCGGCTACCAGCTGGCTGGAAAAGAGCGCTCCAGACATCGATGCTCTCAACGTCTTCCCGGTGCCTGATGGAGATACCGGAACCAATATGCTGCTTACCATGCGCTCCAGCGTGGAAGAAGCCGACCACGCACCCGACCGCCTCGCCTTCTCCATAGCTAAAGCTCTGGCCCATGGAGCCCTGATGGGCGCCCGGGGTAACAGCGGTGTTATCCTGTCACAGATATGGAGCGGTTTGGCCGAGGGATTGACTGATAAGGAAACTTTCAATGGGAGGGAACTTGCCGATGCCCTGATGCAGGCGTCTGACAAGGCATACAAGGGCCTGAGCAATCCCGTTGAAGGAACCATTCTAACGGTAATCAGAGACGCCGCAACTGCCGCCCAGACATATGTTGCCGGCGGCGATGATAGCCTGATAATGACTCTGGAGACGGCGGTTAATGCCGCCCGTGAATCAGTGGCTAATACTCCGGCGCTTCTGCCGGTATTGAAAGAGGCCGGCGTGGTTGACGCCGGGGGGCAAGGTCTCTATACCATCCTGGAAGGCGCCCTCCGCTACCTGAGGGGTGAGGCAGAGCAAATGCAGTTCCGCAAGCCCCAGATGATTGTCAGCAATATACCTCTGGCTACCCGACTACCTCAGATGGCAGCGGCGGAAGAGGTGCCCTACGGATACTGCACTGAATTTTTACTTAAAGTGAAGGAGGGGGAGAAGCTCTCCCTAGACAAGATTAGAAAGAGGCTGAACAAGAAGGGAGAATCGCTCATCGTTGTGGGTGACGAGTCCACGATAAGGATTCATATCCATGCCATGGAGCCGGGCGATGTGGTCAACTATGCCACTTCACTGGGCACCCTGCACCAGGTAAGCCTGCGGAACATGGATGAGCAGCACCAGGACTTCATGGAAATGCAAAAGGACCGCGGTATGGTGGCTGATATCGGCATTGTAGCCATAGCTTCAGGAGAAGGGTTAGCCGAGGTTCTCCATAGCCTCGGGGTATCCAGTATTGTGCCCGGGGGACAGACCATGAATCCCAGCACCAAGGATATTCTCAAAGCCGTGGATGCCGTAGCTTCAGATAAGATTATTATCCTGCCCAACAACAGCAACATAATCCTCACCGCCGACCAGGTCCAGTCGGTGACGGACAAGACCGTCCGAGTGGTGCCCACCGAGACCATTCCACAGGGGATAGCCGCCCTCCTGGCCTTCGACTATGAGGCTGACCTGGAAACTAACGTTCAGCTTATGAAAAAAGCCATGGTAGCCGTCAAGTCTATTGAGATTACCCGGGCTGTTCGCTCGGCCCAATTGGATGGCTTGAGCATCAAGAAGAAACAGGCCATAGGTTTCCTGGACCGGGCACTGGTGGCGGTAGGTGATAGCACCGTAGATGTTCTCAACAAGACGTTAGCCAGGGTAAACATGGATGAATCTGAAGTAATTACTATTTATTACGGCTCAGAAACCGAGCCAGCCAATGCGGAGCAGGTGGGCGCGGATCTACTGGAGCGATTTCCTCAATTGCAAGTCGAAGTAGTCCGAGGTGACCAGCCCCACTATGAATACATTATTTCTGTGGAATAAGGGGGGTTAATCAATGGCCGTTAAAATCGTGACTGATAGCTTATCCGATATCACCAGTGACCTTGCCAAGGAACTGGGCATCACCATTGTGCCCCTGACCGTATCTT
>JAHJRU010000212.1 GCA_018830745.1 Chloroflexota bacterium | reverse complement strand
GGGTAATGGTAAATTAGAGCACGCGTTTACCCAAGGCGGTCGTTATCTGCTCGTAGCCATCAAGGGGGGATACATTCCCGGTCGCACCGGCATAAACATCAGAGCCCCCAGAATTATCCAGTCGCCGGATTCCCCAGACCAGACCTAGTAACGATGCGCCTGTCAATGCAGATGTTGGCGTAGACCGGCTCGAATAGGGTTGGTCTACGCCTGCACGGTGGAGCGAGTTCGCCTTAGATATTCCCGCTCACCTCCAGCCTGAATAGCAGGGATAGGCGAGATAAGAACTTTAATGTATAATGGCAGGAACAGGCGATTCCTGAGATTGGAACATCATGCCAAGAGTCTTAGTTGTCGATGATGAATCTAATATCATAGAGCTGGCAAAGCTCTATCTTGAGCGTGAAGGCTACCAGGTAGAGGGAGTCACCACTGGCCAGGACGCCCTGTCAAAGCAGGGTTCCATGAAGCCTGACATTGTCATTCTCGACCTCATGCTGCCTGATATTGATGGCTTTGAGATATGCCGGCAGATACGGGCGAAAAGCGACGTGCCCATCCTGATGCTTACTGCCCGGAGAGAGGATACTGACAAGATAGTCGGTCTGGAAATAGGCGCGGATGACTATCTGACCAAGCCATTTAATCCCAGAGAGCTGGTGGCCAGGGTAAAAGCGGTGCTACGCCGATACCAGACGGGACAAAAAACCACCGATGCAGTTGAAGTAGGCCAGCTAAGAATCGATATACCTCGGCATGAGGTAGCTATAGAAGAAAAACCGGTGCAACTCAGAACCAAGGAGTTCGACCTACTGGTTGCCTTTGCTCAAAACCTGGGAATGGTAATGACCAGAGAAAAATTACTGGACCTGGTCTGGGGATTTGATTACTACGGGGAGACCCGCACTGTTGACGTTCATGTCAATCACCTGAGAGAAAAAATAGACGGGTCAGGTGCTCAGATAGAAACAGTGCGCGGGACCGGATACAAAATGGTAGTCGGCGGGGGTCTTTAGATGAGCCTGCGCATGCGCCTTATTATCTCGTACATCCTGATAATCGTTCTCTGTTTGAGCATGGCTGCCGTGGCGGTGTCCATTATCATTCAGGGCTATCGGGATCAGATAGTCATGGCACAATTGAACGAAGCTGGCCGCCCCGTGCTTAATCAAATCAGGTTACTGGCTCGTGGTCAGATAACGGCAACTGAGTTAGTGACCAATATGAAGGAGCAAGCGCAGACGAAGGATTTTCATATTCTACTGGTTGACGGAGATGGCAACATTTTCAGACAGGTAACTCCCGGAGAAACCCAGACGGACCGGGCTATTGAGATACCGGAGGGAGAACTGCCGCATAACATTTCGCAGCTTACACATGGCACCTTTCAAACGGCCTCCGGACGTAGGTTCAACTTTACCGCTTATCCCATTGACCAACTTTTTCGCTCTCAGGCGCAGGAGCGAATGAATACGCTGGTATTAGCCATGCCACGTAACAGCGCTCTAGCCATCTGGCTCAGCCTGGCTCGTCCCTTCCTGCTAGCCGGGCTCATTGCGTTGGCTGTCTCGATAGTAGTAGCCGTTCTCCTGGCTCGCTCGTTCTACCGTCCCGTTCAGCGGATTACCCAGGCGGCTGAAAGAATAGCTCAGGGTCAATATGATCAGGAAGTACCGCTGGCAGGTCCCAAGGAGGTGCAAATGCTTGCCATCCGATTCAATGAAATGGCGGGCAAGGTAAAGCAGTCGCAGCAGCAGTTACGTCACTTCGTAGCCGACATCTCCCATCATCTGAAAAGCCCGCTAACCTCAATCCAGGGATTTGCCCAGGCACTGCTGGATGGCACGGCAGAAGATAGCGAAACCAGGCTGAAAGCGGCGCAAATCATTGAGGATGAATCCAAGCGGATGAAACGGCAGGTGGATGAACTTCTCGAGCTTTCGCGGATGCAGTCTGGGCAGGTGGAGATGGCTCATGAACTGGTGGACCTGAAAGAGCTATTGATACAGTGCCAGGAAATATTTATCCTGCGGGCAGAAGAGAAAAGTATTAGCCTCAAGACTGAAATTGAGCCGCTCATGCCGGCAATCGGCGATATCGACCGTCTGGAACAGGTCTTCAGCAACCTGCTGGATAATGCCTTAAAAAATTGTCCCGTCGGGGGTGAAGTAGATATTACTGGTTATAACAACGGAGCGGATTTTGTGTCCATCACAGTGGCAGATAGTGGTCCGGGGATCCCCCCGGAGCAGCTCCCTTATGTGTTCGAGCGCTTTTACCAGGCAGGTGGCTTGAGGACCGGCGTTGGACTTGGACTGGCTATTGCGCGGGAGATTGTTTTCGCTCACGGTGGGGACATCGAAGTCAGTAGCAACCCGGGCGAGAAGACGAAGTTTACCGTTACGCTGCCCACCGGCGCTTCCGATTCCAAAAAACAGTAGGGCTACCTGTACGTCGATTACTACCACCTCCCCTCCCTCCCCATTGTTTAACTATCCCTTGTTATGGATTTTACTATTGATGCGGACTTGGAATATGATGTAAACGGTCTGTTTAATACCGGCAGTAAGAAGGGAGGTAACAATGGACCACCGTAAACTTGGGAATTCGGGACTAAAGGTATCCGCTATTGGTCTGGGCGGTAATAACTTCGGCTGGTGGGCGGAGGAGCAGACTTCAATTGCGGTCATTAATCAGGCGCTTGACCAGGGCATAAATTTCATTGATACCGCCGACATGTATGACCTTGGACGCTCCGAGGAGTTTGTGGGGAAAGCCCTAAAGGGCAAAAGGAATAGTGCGCTCATCGCTACCAAATGCGGCTATCCTATGGGCGAAGGGCCAAATGAACGTGGAGCCTCCCGTCACCATATAATGAATGCGCTGGAGAACAGCCTCCGGCGGCTCCAGACCGATTACGTTGACCATTACCAGGTGCATCTGCCTGACCCGACTACCCCGATAGAAGAAACTTTACGTGCTCTTGACGACCTGGTAGAGGCTGGAAAGGTACGCTACATCGGGTGCTCAAATTTCGCTGGCTGGCAGCTCTGCGAGGCACTATGGACATCCAGGATTAACAGTCTGGGAAGCTTTGTCAGCATACAATCTCGATATAATATCATGGAGCGTCAGCTTGAAAACGAGGTGGTTCCGTGCTGCCAGGCTTACAGCATCGGGGTGATACCATGGGGACCGCTGGCCGGTGGTTTCCTTACCGGCAAGTATTCTCGTGAAAACCGTTCAGCCGTTGAAGGTCGTCTCTCCAAAACGAACCGACTATATGAAAACCTTTTTACCGATGACAACTTGAATAAGCTGGCCGAGCTGCAGGCTTTCGCCTCAGAGCGCGGCCATACGATGGGAGAACTGGCTATAGCGTGGCTACTATCCAGGCCGTGGGTCAGTACGGTTATAGCCGGAGCCAGGACGGTAGAGCAGGTTTCCGCTAATGTTGCTGCTGCCGCGTGGACATTGACCGCCGAGGATATAGCCGGGATAGAGGCTATTTTTTAAGGTGAGCCCGTCCCGGCATAGATTAGGTGTCTCTTATTTGCGCCCGCCAGCTAAAAGCGAGGCGACCAGAATATCCGTAGGGACGTAGTCGTCGGTCAGCAGGATAGGTTTCTTCCCGGTTATATATTCTTCCAGGTTGCTTTCATCATGCGGGCTGGCTATGGCATCTTTCTTGCCGCCTTCAGTGATGAAATTTCGATAGGCAGTGAGGTCTATCGGCTGGTCTGTGGCAGCCAGAACATAAGTGCTGGTTCCGGTATAGGTAACAGTACCCAACGGGCTGAAGAGATAGACATGATTGAACGCCTGCCTCAGGGTGTGGACAAATGAGGCCATGTATTGGCCCCGCTGATAATCGTCGATTAGATTCAGCAGGTATATTCCGTTCTCTGTCATGTGGGACTTGACCAGTTGATTGAATTCCCAAGTGGTCAGGTGAAAGGGGGTAGCGTAGTCATTAAAAACATCCCCGATGACCACGTCGTACTTCTCTTTTGCCTGTCGCTGAATCAGGAAGAGACGGGCATCCTGGTTGTAGGTTTTAATGCTGGTATCTCGTGGTAATCCAAGCTCATCATGGGCTACCTGAGTAACCACCGGGTCAATCTCCACCACTTCATTTACGCTTGTGGGGTAGACAGTCTCCAGATACCTCGGAAATGAATAGCCCCCGCCGCCCAGGTGCAGGATTCTGGGGGCATCATTTCCCTCAAGGCTGTATCTGGCTATCTCCTCGAAGACTTTCAGGTAATAATATTCCAGCGCGGTTGGGTC
>JAHJRU010000211.1 GCA_018830745.1 Chloroflexota bacterium | reverse complement strand
CCATCATTGAGATAGGCGGACAGGATAGCAAGGTTATCATCGTCAGGGATGGCGTGGTAACCGACTTTGGCATGAATACGGTCTGTGCTGCCGGTACGGGCAGTTTCCTTGACCATCAGGCACTTCGCCTCAGCCTCAGCATCGAAGAGTTCAGCCAGCGAGCCCTGGAGAGTACCTCGCCGGTTAGAATCGCCGGGCGATGCACCGTCTTTGCGGAGTCGGACATGGTGCATAAACAGCAGATGGGGCACAAGATTGATGACATTCTATATGGCCTATGCCAAGCCCTGGTTCGCAATTATCTTAACAATGTTGGTCTGGGTAAGGAGCTTACCTCTCCAATAGTGTTCCAGGGCGGTGTAGCCTATAACCAGGCTATCGTCAAGGCGTTTCAGGCAGAGCTGGAGACCGAAATTACTGTTCCGCCTCATCACGAGATTATGGGCGCCATCGGAGCCGCTTTGCTGGTGCATGAGGAGATGCAACATAACAGACAGTCCAGCTTTTTTAAGGGCTTTGGAGTAAGTGAAGAAAAATATCATACCTCTTCCTTTGAGTGCCAGGCGTGCCCTAACCTGTGCGAGATTGCCCAGCTGGCTATCAACGGCCAGGCTCTGGCTCGTTGGGGAGGACGCTGCGACCTGTGGGAGAGGAGCGAATCCATTCAAACTAATTAATCGAGGTAACCCATGAAGATTGCGGTTGACGCCAGTGGCGGGGAGTATGCCCCCCACGAGATAGTAAAAGGAGCCATTAAAGCCTCTCAGGAATATGGGGTGGAGATTATTCTGGTAGGCAACCGGTCGATGCTCCATGTGCAGGCCGGACGGCACCTGAAGAAAGGCGAAATTAGCATCGTCGATGCCAAGGAAACCATCGGCATGCACGAGTCCCCGGTCAAAGCGGTCCGCAGCAAACCCAACTCCTCCATAGTCGTGGGTATTAACCTGGTAAAGAGCAATGCCGTTTCTGCCTTTGTCTCCGCCGGAAACACCGGAGCAATAGTCACCGCCGCATTTTTCAATCTTGGCAAGATAAAGGGCGTAGAACGCCCTGCCCTGTGCAGTCTAGTTGATATTGTCCCCTCAGATCCGGTTCTTTTCCTTGACGCCGGAGTAAACGTTGACTGCCGTCCGAATCACCTGGTGGAGTTTGCTCACCTGGGCACCATATATTCTCAGCACGTGCTTGGTATAGACTCCCCCCGGGTGGGCTTGCTCAGCAACGGTGAGGAGAAAACAAAGGGCAATCGCCTGACCAAGGAAACCTACGGCATGCTGAAGCGGTCTAATTTAAATTTCATCGGCAATATGGAAGGACAGGATATACTTAAGGGGATTGCCGATGTTATCGTAACCGACGGGTTCACCGGCAACATTGTACTTAAAACCATCGAGGGACTGGGGGACACCTTTTTATTTTCATTGCGACAGCTGGGGCACCTCTCCTCTGCTGCCTACAACGTACGGGCGCGCGCCCTTCTACGCGATATCAGTTTGAGTTCCTGGGTAAGAAAAATGGACTACCGGGAACATGGCGGGGCGTGCCTTTTGGGGGTGAACGGGAATGTCATTATTGCTCACGGGCGCAGCCAGGCCAAGGCCATCAAGAACGCCATCGGACTGGCTAAGAAAACAGTGGAGCGAAATATGACTAAGGCCATCAGCGAATACGAAAGAGGCGAGGGCAATTTCAAACCAACACCGCCTGAAGGAGGTTAACAATGAGCTGGCTTGATATAGTTCTTCTTGCGGTTCTGGCTGTGGCCACTTTCATCGGCCTTAAAACCGGGCTTATCAAGGCTGTTTTATCACTGGTCGGGATGATTATCGGAGTAATACTGGCAGGTAACTTATCTGGCCCTCTGGCTGAGAAGCTCACTTTCATTTCTCATGCCGGGACAGCCAAGGTGGTGGCTTTCGCCATTATTTTGATAGCCGTAATGATAATCGCTTCCATGACAGCCAGATTCTTAAAGTGGGCTACTTCACTGGTTATGCTCGGCTGGGTTAACCGTCTGGGTGGAGCTGTTTTCGGTTTTTTGCTGGCGGGTATCTTTTGTGGAGCAGCCTTAGCCGCCTGGCTTAACTTTTTTGGTAGCGCCGCCACAATAACTGAATCAGGCATCGCCAAAGTGTTATTAGACCGCTTACCGCTGGTGCTGGCTCTGCTCCCTGAAGAGTTCGGCACCGTAAGTTCATTCTTCCAGTGAACCATCTCACCTTTTATATTTTTCTTCGTACCAAAATATTGCATCGTAGGAGTTGTAAGTGGAGATAAAGAATATTTGCGTGCTGGGAGCCGGCATGATGGGATACCAGATTGCCCAGCTGGTGGCAATCAATGGATATGATGTCACCCTGGTAGACATGGATGATACGATTGTCGAGCGTGCGCTGGATACCATCAACGGAAACCTGAAAAAATTCTTTGTCGATAAGGGTAAGATGAGCCCGGATGAAATGGATGCCGTAATGGGAAGGATTAAAGGCACCACTGTTCTCAAGGAGGCAGTAAACGGAGTTGAGATAGTTATCGAGACCGTTTCCGAGCAGCTAGCGCTAAAGCAACGGATATTCAAGGAACTGGATGAGATATGTGCTCCAGAGACTATACTAGCTTCCCCACTACCTTTATGATTACCGATATAGGCTCACTCACCAGACGACAGGACAGGACCATAGGCATGCACTTTTTCAACCCGGTGGCTGCCATGAAGCTGATTGAGATAGTACGAGGCGTCAAGACGTCGGATGAAACCTACGAGGTTATCAAGGGCTTAGCCATCAAGCTGGGCAAGGAGATAATTACCGTTAACGATTCTCCCGGACTGGCCGTCAGCCGTCTTTATCTTGTCCTTGTAAACGAAGCCGCCAGGTTAGTACATGAAGGAATCGCCAGCGCCGAGGATGTGGACAAAGGGTGCCGACTCGGACTGGGGCACGCTATGGGGCCGCTAAGAACCAGCGATATGATTAACGGCATGGGGATAGCCAACCACGGATTGGATTATATGCGCGCTATACTGGGGGATGATTATAAGCCCTGTCCTCTGATAAGGAAAAAATTCCTGGCTGGTGAAATGGGTGAGTCGGCGGGGAAAGGATTTCATAGCTACGATTAGCTGTAGCCAGTTGATAGAAACACCGCAGGAATAAAACATTCAACAAACTATCCGGATTATGGCGACATCAAGTCTCTGTCCCATGACAGAGTTTACCCTTCTCTCAGACTGGATATCTTTATTCAGCAGCGGCAATTATATATCCACCACTACGTTAATTAAATAATCTTACTTTCTGTGGTGTAACCGGGTAGTCTTTCTACTAAGCTAACTCAGGCTGCCGGAGTCTCGCCTGGATGCAAACCCTTCCATTTTTCCAGAAGCTGTTCACGGGTTTCCTGACGTCCCGGGTCTGGCTGGCAGGAATCTACCGGGCAGACCTCCGCACACCTGGATGAATCATGAGAACCTACGCACTCAGTGCACTTATCGGGGGCAATAATATAGATAGTCTCCCCTTCGCTGATAGCACTGTTAGGACACTCTGCTTCACAGGCTCCGCAACTAATGCAATCATCATTAATAAGGTATGCCATTTACTGTAAACCTCCTGACTCTATTGCTAAAAAGCAGTCTATAATTATTTTTACACAGGTAATCCCCCCTCTGTCAACACCCATCAACTACTCTCCTGGTTCTTCTTTCTTAATGCCTCAGCCACTGGCGGTGGAACCAGGTCATCAATGGCTCCCTCAAGACCGGCAACCTCCTTGAGCAGGCTGGAACTGAGAAATTGATACTCCTGAGCAGCCATGAAGCAAACCAACTCCAGTTCGGGGTACAGCTTCTTATTCATCATAGCCATATCAAACTCTCTCTCGAAGTCAAGAGTCATCCTTAACCCCCGCACCATTACCTGCGCCCCTACTTCCCGAGCAAAGCCAACGGTCAGACCACCAAAAGGCCTGACCTCCACGTTTGATAATTTGGTAGTAGCTTTTCGTGCCATGTCAACCCTCTCCTCCGTGGTAAAAAGCAGGTTCTTATCGGGTTTGGAGTACACTCCAATGACTACCCTTTCGAAAAGCTTGGCCGCCCGATGGACGATTTCCAGATGCCCGTTGGTTATGGGGTCAAAACTCCCGGGATAAATAGCGGTAGTCAAAGACTGTCTCCTCTCCTATATATCGCAATGAAACTGTCCCCATGACGACGTTCCTTGATGAGGTTTAACGTAGCATAGGTTGGGGCAAGAGAAAGGTGAGGTGAATGCGTCACCACTACAGTGGTATCCGCTCCAACCAACCTGGAATCAGCCACCCGGGTAACCATGCGTCCTATGGAGGTGTCAGCATAAGGAGGGTCCATCAGTATAATATTGTACTCCTTATCAAGAAAGGAAAGTGCTTTAGCCACACTACAACAATAAACATGCGCCTGGGCTGAAAGCCTGGTATTTTCCAAGTTCTGCTTTATTATAGCACAACACCGGGGCTCACGCTCAACAAAGTCCACCCAGCCAGCTCCCCGGCTTAGCGCTTCAATACCCAGGGCTCCGCTACCGGAAAATAAATCCAACACCTGCGACCAATCACCGGTGGTACTGGTTTCCAATATGGAGAATATAGCCCCCCGGACTAAATCGGTTGCGGGGCGTGTTATGTTTCCCTTGGCTACCTTAAGGTGCTGCCCCTTGGCTTTACCGGTAATAACTCGCATTTTTAACGCAGAATGGCTCTAGGATAGGCTTATTGTCTCTCATACTAATGCATAATCATACGGCCGTCAACTTGAGTTAATTGCCATATGAAGTTGAAAATCAAACCTATAAGGTTCTGCTAATTCATGGTTGTTCAAAAACGTCATTGCGAGAAGTCCCGTTGTAATCGGGACGACGAAGCAATCTCTGGGGATAGCTGATAAAGCTAGAGGTTTGCTTTTAATTCGCCAACTAAGATTGAGTAATATCACATATAAAATACCCTTGCGCTGGGGGATGCCGTTATGCTATACTTTCGGCGGTATTTCGTGTGAGCAGGAGGGCAACACTTGCAGGCGAATTACGGATATATTGCGCTGTTTGTTCTGGCTGCCATACTGTTTGCCCTCGTTATGGTCCTCACCCCCACCATGCTCAGGCTAATAGGAATTATCCCCCAGAAGCCCAATCCAACCAAAACATCTATTTACGAGTGCGGTATGGAGACTGTAGGCAATACCTGGGTGCAGTTCAACTTCCGCTATTACTTTTACGCCCTCATCTTCGTTGCCCTAGACGTATTGGCCCTTTTCATCTATCCGTGGGCTGTTGACCTGAGAAAATTGGGGATGGTGGCTTTTATTGCCATCTTTATATTTATCCTGATTATCGCTGTCGGCTGGGTCTACGCCTGGAAGAAGAAGGTGTTGGAATGGAAGTAGGCGAGCCGAGAAAGTACATCTACTCCGATGTCGAGCTTGACCAGCATGAGGGTCAGGAAATAGCCGAACTGATGGCAAGCAGCCAGCAACCCCTGCCCGACCCTGACCGGTGGCTGGACGAGGATATCCACCGTAACATTATGCTGACCACGGTTGACGCCGTCATCGGGTGGGCACGGAGTTCTTCGCTGTGGCCCGCTATCTGTTTCCCCGCCTGCTGTGCCTTTGAGTTGATTGCCGCCAACGCTTCGCGGTTTGATCTCTCCCGTTTCGGCATGGAAATTCTCCGTGCTTCGCCAAGACAGGCCGACCTGATGATTACCGCCGGAACGCTGACCTGGAAGATGGCACCGCAGGTAAGGCGAATTTACCACCAGATGGCTGAACCGAAATGGGTAATAGCTATGGGGGCTTGCGGCATCAGTGGCGGTATTTTCCGTTCATCTTATAACGTGGTCCCTGGATATAACCGTATTATGCCGGTAGATGTCTATGTACCCGGATGCCCGCCCCGCCCGGAAGCTTTAATTTACGGCATAAGAATGTTGCACCGCAAGATAGCCCAGGCGCACACTGACATTAAATTGCAGCCGATGTGAACTGGCCGAAGTCAAGGAGGAATCAGGGAAACTAATGACCGTCTCTCTCTCAGGCTTGCAGGTCGCTAAGGAGATAACCGAGCAATTCCCTGATACTGTTGTCGAAGCTACCGACCAGGCAGTATTGGTCAAAAGTAAATCCATTTTTGAAATAGCCCAATACCTCAAGAACAGCCCGGAGCTCAGCTTCGATTACCTTAATTTTGTTACCGCTGTCGATTACCTGGACTGCTTTGAGCTTGTCTATCAGCTAACCTCGCTCAAGCACAACCACAGCCTGATACTAAAAACCCGCTGTTTCAGCCGTGAGCGACCCACCGTGCCCTCCGTTGTCAGCGTGTGGCGGGGAGCTGATTATCAGGAGCGAGAGATTTTTGACCTTATGGGCATAATCTTTGATGGGCATCCAAATTTAAAACGCATTGTCCTCTGGGATGGATTTGAGGGGCATCCGTTGCGCAAGGATTATCTCTGATGGCGCTGAAAACCGAACCATTCCTTCTCAATATTGGCCCGGTGCATCCCAGCACTCACGGGGTGTTCCGTATGAGAGCCACCCTGGATGGGGAAGTAATGGTTGATATGGAGCCGGTTTTTGGCTATCTGCACCGCGGGATTGAGAAGCTGGCGGAGGAGCGCACCTATACCGGGATTATCCCCCTGACGGACCGGCTGGACTACCTGGCTTCCATGAGCAACAACTTTGCTTACTGCCTGGCCGTGGAAAAGCTGGCCGGCATTCCCGTTCCAGAGCGGGCGGAATACATCCGGGTAATTATGGCCGAACTGCAGCGCATCGCCGGACATCTGGTAGCCGTCGGCGCCTTTTTGAATGACTGCGGCGCTTTTTTCACTCCCTTCCTGTATATGTTCCGGGAAAGAGAAAAGATTGTTGACCTCTTTGAGATGGTCAGCGGTCAGCGCTTACTCTATAACTATATGCGTATCGGCGGCTTTAACCAGGACATTCCCGAGGAATTTTTACCGGCTCTGGCTGAATTCCTCCGGCAAATGCCGGGCTTTATCGCCGAGTATGAACAGCTTCTAGCCCAGAACGAGATTCTGCTGGCTCGTTCCAAGGGCGTAGGCATTCTGTCTAAAGAGCAGGCAATTGCCATTTCCGCCAGCGGCCCGGTGCTCCGCGCCAGCGGAGTCCAAATGGATATACGCAAGGTCGACCCCTACTCCGTTTACGACCGCTTTGAATTTGACATCCCCACCGGCACCGTGGGTGATTGCTATG
>JAHJRU010000210.1 GCA_018830745.1 Chloroflexota bacterium | reverse complement strand
TACCCTTAATGGCCTGGTGGAAGAGACGGCTTTTGGCTTTATCGCCGATGACAGCAGTAAAGGTAATAAGATATGTGGTTTTTCGACCGGCGTTATAAGGAAAGAGCCCGACGGTGAAGAAACCGCCTGGATACATCTAACCGGCGTGCACCCGGAATATCGACACCACAAAATCGGCTCCAGGCTGGCTGAAGCCTTCTTCGAGTACTGCCTCCAGAAAAGCTTGAAATCGGTGCACATCAATGTCAACTGGGGGGATGCCTCAATGCTGACATGGCTGGGTACTCTGGGTTTCGGCATGAGCCTGGGTAAACTGGTCGAGTTTGAGAGGACGCTTTGAAATCGCCCTAGTCAACAATTAAATCAACGAAGCGGTTGCTCTTTAAATCAAACAACCCGGCCTCACAGATACGCAGGAAGGGTATGGCGGTAGCGCTCAATACCGACGCCGTCAGGCGGATATCAGGGGAAACGCAGCCCAGGTCAGCGGCAGCTTGCTGAATGCCATCAAGTTTCTCTACTATGGTCTCCACCGGGTCTAAACAGAACAGGGCGCCAATGGGAAGCGCAATTTCCGCCAGAACCTTTCCATCAGCGCAGACCACGATTCCGCCGGCCAGTTCCTTAATCCGATTTACCGCCAGTGCCATGTCCGCCCCTTCAACACCAATGACCCCGATATCCGAAGTGTCCCACATGGTGGTTGCCGCAATGGCACCGCGCTTGAGGCCCAGACCCCGCACAAAGCCGACGAAGCTCCTCCCGGGCTCGTAACTGCGGTCAATAGCCGCTACTTTGACAATGTCACGCTCGACATCCGGCATGACCTCTCCGTCAGACACCACTAATTCCAGGATAGCCTCGCGGCTTACCAGGTCGGTCACCATATCCATTACCCTGACTCTGACCCGATTACGGGCTCCGTCTACCTTAATGGAAAAGTCGTCCGCCGTATAGTCCCGCGGCAGGTGCACGGTATGCAGCATCCACTCGGGAAAAATATGTTTTCTTGGCTCAACGGTCAACTGGCCATTCCGGGATACAATCTGACCGTTGCTGATGACGTATTCAGCCTGAATGGTGTTCAGGTCGGGGATAATAAGCATATCGGCATACCTGCCCGGAGCAATACCTCCAGTGAAATCGTCCAGACCGAAACGCTGGGCGACATTCAGCGATGCCATCTGAATTGCCAGTACCGGATCGAAGCCCAGATTAATAGCCTTCTGCACCACGAACTCCATATAGCCATCCCGGAGCAGTTGCCACGGGCCCGGTCCATCGGTAGCCAGTCCCATTAACCTGAAATCGATCTTCTCGTCCTTTATCCGGGCAACCCCCTCCAGCTCCCGCCTGATTTCCCCCTCCCTGACCAACACGTACATCCCCAGTCTCAATCGCTCCAGAATCTCGTCAACGGTGGTTGGTTCATGGCAGGACGTAACACCCAGTGCGGCATAAGCCTGGAGCTTGTTGTCCCTCGCCCCGGCACTGTGCCCGTCTATTTTCTTGCCCGCCTTTTTTGATTCAGCCATAAGACTCAAAATTCTGGGATCACCTTTAACCACGGGTGTCCAGTAGGATTCACCTAAACCGATGACCTCCTTCATCTTCAGCAGCCGGCGCGTCTCATCCACAGTGATGGCATGTTCCTGCGATACGGGGCTCTTGGTAACCATCGGTGGCACGGTAACAAATATCTTTATCGGCTGGTTCTTAACCGCCCGTATAAACTCAATCACCCCCCGATATCCCAGGGGAAAGGCGATTCCCGGAATCTCGGAGATAATAGTAGTAGTACCGCCCTTCATGCCGTACTTAATCACCTCACCCGGCGCCATGAACCAGTCTATATGGGTATGCCCATCGATAAGGCCTGGTATAACCACCTTCCCGGCAGCATCAATGACCCGCGTGGCAGAGCCGATGGAGATCTGGGCATTCTGCCCCACATAGGCTACCTTATTTCCTTTAATAAGAACCGTATCACAGGACAGCACCTCACCGGTGTAGACATTGACCACATCCCCGTTGATGATGGCTAAGTCCGCCTCCATCTCCCCCAACGCCACCTTCATTAAATGCTGCGCCGGCACATCTTTCGCCGCCGAATGGGAGCTTTTATCTGGCATAAATCACCCCTTTCCGCACCTATTATACTGGATAATAGCCAGGTGAGGAAATTTTAGACGGGGAAATACCCCAATGACACCCCGGACAGCTACGTTCTTCCTGCCATTTCGCGGCGCGCTGGAACTTATTTATCAAATGTTTATATCCACGATGCTCCTTTTTATCCTCTATTCATGGCGGCTGCAGTAACATCTACCTCAATAAGCTAACGAGCAGATAAGTCATGAAGATAATCCTGAACAAATGGATACTCTGGCTGGTAGTGTCCCCCCTGTTACTGACACTGCTGTTAAGTGGCATAAGCCCCAAGGAAGTTGAGGCTAGTCCCGGCTGGTACGATAATGCCTGGGCATACCGGAAAAAGATAACTATTCAGTCCTCACAGGTGGCAGCCAATCTGTCCGATTTTCCAATGCTCGTAAGCTATGCTTCCGATAGTGACCTGGCCAATGACGCTCAAAATGACGGTGACGATATTCTCTTCACCGCCGCTGACGAAACCACCAAATTGAGCCACGAAATAGAAAAATTCAACGGGGCTACCGGCGAATTGGCCGCCTGGGTTAAAATTCCCAGCCTCTCCTCCACCACCAACACCGAGATTTACATGTACTACGAGAATCCCGGAGCAGCCAATCAGGAAAACGCTACCGATGTCTGGAGCAACGGCTATGAGGCTGTTTATCATATCCATGATGACTTTCAAGACTCCACCGGCAACCACGATGCCACTAATAATGGTTCACAGGATATAACCGGCATAATTGCTGACGGACAGGATTTTATACCGGTAGATGAGATTCAAGCCGGCAGCTGGAGCGTTAGCGGCTCTGATATCACCATTCAAGGCTGGGTCAATCCTGATGATTTCGACCAGGATGATCCGCGCGTAGTTTCCAAGGCAAAAAATAACAAAACCGATGAAAAGGACCACGTTTTTATGCTCGGACTAGGCGGCAGCGGCGAAAGATATGTTAGAGGCAGAATAAAAACCGGCACCAGTGATTCCAGTGGCACTACCACGCTGGTTGCCAGCACAAATCCACTGACTACCGCTACATGGCAATTGATAGCGTTATCATACGATGGCTCAAGCATGAGACTGTTTAAAAATGGTACCCAGGTGACCAGCACGTCAAAAACCGGGAACCTTCGCCAGAATTCCTGGGCGATATCGATGGGCAATAATCCGGGCAAAAATGATTCCGGGTATACTTCGTGGGACGGGAAACTGGATGAGATAAGGATTTCTTCGGTGGCTCGCTCAGGAAACTGGCTTAGCACGGAATATAATAATCAGAATTTCCCCTTTGATTTCTACGCTACCGGCAGTGAAGAGGCAGCTCCCCCACCGGCTGCATCCCCGGTAGTTGTAGGCGGCGAGGTCTACCCCGCAAATAAGCTGTACGTTCTAGCCCCGTGGATTATCCTGACCGTAGGTGCTTTCCTGGTTACCGGGGTGTGGGTGCTACGCAAACACCGGGCAACCTCCTAATACGATTTTCAAACAGATGTTACCAGCCGCCGGAAATTGTGCCCTCGAAATCTCAATCCCCTGCGTTTAGTCAATGGATTATTCCCTAAGGTGCTATAATTCTAAATAGCCGACTATGTCCGCTGAACTTCCGCCGTGGGTCGTGAGCGAAAATTTAGTTTTTAGATACCAGATTCCCTTCAAGAGCCAGCTGAATTCTCAGGCAAAAGATGGGGGTTGCCATCCCAGCACTGCCCGGGAGCCACAGATTGAAATGAAAAAACCTGTTAGCCTGGTAATGGTATATATTTATTTAGCCCTGGGTTGCGCTATATTAGGGGTAGCCATAACCTTCGCTGTCTTTTATGCGTCTCTGTATTTTGGTATCGATATAGACGAGAACTTATGGGTGCTGGCTATACCGGTTACTGCATCGGTCCTGTTGAATGTTCTTTTCATTGAATTGTATCGTAAGTATAAAAGGCAATAACCGCCTCATCCCTCACCCCATCAGCTTAGCATCACGGTATCCTGGTAGTTCGGCACCTTCGTTGGCCAACCCGTCTGCTCCTTTATCAACCTGGCCATGCTGGCGGCGGCCTTTTGCTCACCATGGGTGACGAAGACGCAGCGAGGCGGCGTATGAATATCGGATAGCCAGGCTAATAACCCTTCGCGGTCACTGTGAGCAGAGAAGCCATCCAGCCTCACCACACGCGCCCGCACCGGATAGGTGTGCCCCAGCAGTCGGAGCTGTCTGGCACCACCCAAAAGTCGCCTGCCCGGTGTTCCCTCTGCCTGATACCCCACGAACAATATGGTGCTCTCCAGCCGAGTGATGTTATTCACCAGATGGTGCTTAATGCGGCCACCGGTCACCATGCCGCTACCCGCTATGATAATAACGCTCCCCTTGATGAAATTGATGGCTTTGGATTCCTCTGTAGTTTGCGTCATCTTCAAGTTGTCGAAACTAAAAGGTGAATTCCCCTGGCGCAGGCGCTGTATCATTTCCCGGTCGAAGAGCTCCGCGTGACGCTTGAATACCTCGGTAATGCGCATGGCCATCGGGCTGTCCAGGAACACGGTTATCGGTGGTATCTCACGGCGTAAGAACAGCTCGTTCAAATGGTAGAGCAGTTCCTGGCTGCGCTCCAGTGCAAAGCTGGGAACAACGATATTGCCACCTGCCTCTATGGCCTCGTTGATACAATGGCGCAGCTGCGCTTGAATATCGATGCTCTGGTGTTCAGCATGGGTGCGGTCACCATAGGTCGACTCTATAATCACGTAATCCGCCTCATTAAATATGGCAGGGTCATTAATGATGGGGCGGTCTGGTTCGCCCACATCACCGGAGAAGAGGATACGGCGCTTCTCACCGTCCTGAGTTATGTTGATAGCAACCGTGCCGAGCCAAGCACGTGCCCAGCCTCATAGAAGCATCCCTCTACACTATCGCTCACTCTGACACAATCACCATATTCTAC
>JAHJRU010000209.1 GCA_018830745.1 Chloroflexota bacterium | reverse complement strand
TAATTGGTTGACATAAAACGAGGTTTGCCTTGAAGACCAGTGATTTCGACTACCAGTTGCCGCCGGAACTGATTGCCCAGACTCCCATCGAACCACGGGACAGTTCGCGGCTTCTGGTTATTAATCGACATAGTGGCGTCATAGAGCACCGTCACTTTGCCGGGATAACGGATTATTTACTGGCGGGTGATGTCCTGGTATTTAATGACAGCCGTGTCCTTCCGGCGCGTCTCAAGGGCAGAAAGGTTCCCAGTGGGGGTAAGGTAGAGCTTCTGCTTTTGCGCCGGGCTGGAGTGAATCAATGGGAGGCGCTGATTAAGCCGGGCAAGCGGGTCAATGTTGGTACTGAAATTGAGATAACCGACAGCAGTGAGACGGGTACCTTGGCGGAGATAACCGGGGAGGGGGAAGATGGGGTAAAAATCGTAAGGTTCGCCGATGAAGCGCAGATATTTGAATTAGGTGAGATTCCCCTGCCGCCCTATATCCGCGCTCCTCTGACCGACCCCGAGCGTTACCAGACGGTCTACGCCAGAGCTATGGGCAGCGTGGCGGCTCCTACCGCCGGACTGCATTTCACACCGGGACTGATGGAGAAGCTAAATAAAAAGAACATTCGCTGCCTCTTTGTTACCCTTCACGTGGGGCTGGATACCTTTCTGCCGGTCAGGGAGGATAATCCACGGGAACATCATCTCCATAAGGAATACGGCGTAATGAGTGAAGAGGTAGCCCGGGAGCTGTCGCAAGCCAGGGCAGACGGGAGGAGAATTGTGGCGGTGGGCACTACGGCGGTAAGGGTCCTGGAGGAGGCGGCGCAACGCAGCCATCTGCCTGGTATTCAGCCCTTCGCTGACTGGGTCAGCATGTTTATCCTGCCGGGGCATGATTTCCGCCTGGTAGATGCCATGATTACCAATTTCCATCTACCGCGGTCGACCCTGCTGATGCTGGTCACTGCCTTTGGCGGTGAAGACCTTATCAAACGTGCTTATGAGAAGGCGATAGCGGAGAGATACCGCTTCTACAGCTTTGGCGACGCCATGCTGATTTTGTGATGGGCAACTTATTAAGATAAAGGCGCGGAATACAGCTTCGCGAGTCCATTGGATTTTCCTCTTCTCCGTTACCTGGTTGCCCGTTTCTAATGCCGTTTAAGGTGCTTCTTATTGTTCCATATGGACTTCACATGATTTCCTAGATGGCCTAATATAGGCGTTTATGATGGGACTCTTTAATCCATCTTACAATTGCTTTGATATTACTGGTGTCCCAGAATTTTTTCTGCTTAGCCTTTGGCTCCAGGCCAATAACATCTACCGCGTAGATATTGAATTTCTTCCCCTTGTCTGGATAGTTGGGGTTAAGCTCAATAATGGCAGCCCCCTTACCAAGCGGTCCGCCCATTTGTGTCCCTTGGGCTTGATAGAATAAGACCGTACTACCTGGCTCAGACAAGGCTTCGATTTTTTGCCGTATTTCAGTTTCGGTGAATAGCTTAGTTTCCGGCAGCTTCTTCTTCTGCTCCAAACTCACTTGTTTGGATGCTTCGTCATACCAACCGTCGTATATTATTAGCTCTGAATTCTGTTCCAGCGTCAGATAGTCCTTTACTGTCAATTGCATAGCCGCCGCCTCTGATTCATCGAAAATTCTAACGTCGAAGGCTTTATCTCCATTTGAGCGCTTACGCACTACGGCTTTAAGAATCGGTACCAGATCAGCATTCATTTTCAACTTAGTGGTTAAGGTTTTTGCCACAAGCGCTGGTATTCCTTGTGGCCCAGGTAGCTTACCTGACTTGGGCTTGGGTATCTCCGTTGTTGATGCCGTCTTTTTCCAGAACATTTTAGTTTCCTCTATCTTATTTAAATTTTAAAAAGGAGAAAAGGGGTTGCCTTTCTCCATTTTCTCTGGTATCTTCTAAAGGTATCATGAAAAACATATGAATTATAAATCATGAATATTATTTCAGGAATAATATATCATAAGTGCACGGGCTTGTCAAGTATGAAATAGGGTTTTATTCTAATGCCTGAATGGACTTTTTTTACTAACTACGGACTGGTGCTGGCGTATATTGCCAGAAATACCCAGGGTACGGCAAGGGAAATCGCCAGCGCCATTAATATCACGGAGCGTACTACGCTCAAGATTATCGCTGACCTGGAAGCAGAGGGATATATTGACCGTGAAAGGGTAGGCCGGGGTAATGTTTACCGTATTCAGTCTCATATGGGGTTGAGACATGATACGACCAGAGATGTAGTTGTGGGTGACCTGCTGAACGTTCTTAGTTATCCCAAGGGTAAGACATCATCTGATTGAAGTCAGACGATTCCCCGGGATGATTCTTACAGATGCTGCCATGATGATTTTGGGATAGTATAGCGGTAACTTAACCCCGCTCGTTTTTGCTTTCCAGAAAGTCTTTGAAGCTCTCACCGGGGTGGGGAGGCTTCAGAGCATCGGATACCATGCGGGCTTCATTAAGCAGCCTTTCGCGCCAGCCCATACCGATACCCTGATTCAGGATTTCCTTGATTCCCTGGACGCTGGTAGGGTTGTTGGCAGCTATGGTTTGCCCCATCTCAATGGCGTTTTTCAGCAGCTCCGCTGAGGGCACCAGCCTGTTAAGCAGCCCGATGCGCAGCGCCTCCTCGGCTTCCACTACTCGTCCGGTAAACAGGAGTTCCTTTGCCACAGGCAAGCCCACTATCAAAGGCAGTGTCCAGGTGGAATTAACCCGTCCGTAAGCAGCGCCCAGGAAGCGGAAGCGGGTGTTCTCGCAGCCGATGCGGATATCTAAAATGGAGGCCAGCAGAGCGGCACCGCCGTAAGCTAAGCCGTTGATGGCTCCAATGGTGGGCTTCTGGCAGGTCGCCAGGTGCCAGTTATGGTCGACTACGCGGGAGCTTCGCTGCTCTAGTTCGGTCTTGGACAGGCTGGTCATTTCATGGATATCTGCCCCGGCGGAGAAAGCCCTGTCTCCGGCGCCGGTGATAATCACTGCCTTCACCTGCTCATCCTGCTCAAAGCGAGCGATGGCATCATCCAGCTCCCTGGTCAGGGTGATGCTGAGGGCATTGAGCTTTTCCGGACGGTTGAGCGTAATAATGCCCACTCCTTGGCGTCTGTCCGAAAGAATCGTCTTATATACCATGATTTGCCTTCAGCTTAGCCCTCTTGCATCAATTGACGGGCGATGGTCATTCTCTGCATCTCATCTGTGCCTTCGTAAATACTGCATATCCTGACGTCCCGGAAATAGCGTTCTATCGGGTATTCCTTGATATAGCCGTAGCCGCCAAATATCTGGACGGCTTTATCGGCGACGAACAAGGCAGCTTGAGGGGCGAATACCTTGGCCATGCAGGACTCTTTCAGAGAGGGCAGGTGGTTTTGGTCCAGGTAGGCCGCCCGATAGGTCAGTAGACGAATGGACTCAATCTTTGTGGCCATATCGGCTAACATCCACTGTATTGCCTGGAAGTTGGCGATGGGTTGACCGAACTGCTGCCGCTCCTTGGCGTAAGCCAGGGCTTTGTCGAATGCTGCCTGTGCTATGCCCAGCGCCTGGGCGGCTACACTAACCCGGCTGGAGTCTATAGCTTCTATGGCTACCTTGAAACCCTCGCCTTCCCCGCCCAGCCGGTTTGCTTCAGGGACGAAGCAGTCTTCAAAAATCAGTTCGGCCGTGGATGAAGCTCGCATCCCTAACTTATGCTCCAACTTACCCACTGAAAAACCGGGGGTGCCCTTTTCCACGATAAAAGCCGTAATGCCCTTATGTCGCTTCGACTTGTCCAGAGTGGCAAAAACAACGGCAATATCAGCCACACCGCCATTGGTGATGAAGATTTTATTTCCGTTGATTACGTAGCCGCCGTTTTGCCGCTTGGCCGTGGTCTGTATGGCAGTGGCGTCGCTGCCGGCACCCGGTTCGGTCAGGGCGAAGCAAATGAGCTTTTCCCCCTTGGCTACCGGAGTGACGAACCGTTGTCGCTGGTCTTCGTTGCTGAATCTGAATAGGGGCTTGCCGGCCAGCCCCACGCAGACGTAGGTAAGCGAGGTGGCGGCACAGACGCGCGCCAGTTCCTCCACCACAATGGTAAATTCAATCGGTCCTCCACCGCTGCCCCCGTACTCTTCGGGAAATATGATGCCGGGAAGCCCTAGTTCCGCTATCTTCCGCCAGCTTTCATACGGAAATTCCATGGTCTCATCTATCTGGGCAGCGATTGGCTCAAGTTCTTTATTGGCAAAAGCCCGTACAGTCGACCGCAACATTTTTTGCTCTTCCGTGAACGAGAAGTCCATCTATGCCTCCCAAGAAATCTTTAGTCACCCTGGCGGACATGTTCTAATCTGATAATTGAGTCGTCTCGGCAAGGAGACTTTAACTGGTCTGAATTTCACTTGTCAAGCTGAGGTGGTGGGGGTGGACAAGCTATTGGCATATAAAATACCCAGGAAAAAATGATTAAGCTAAATATACAACAATCAGGAATCCGATGAGTGATGCCAGGGAGATTGGCGGCAGGGCAGGCATGGGGTTTCCTTTAAGAAAAACCAGTTGAATCCAGTAGGCGCTTATAAGTCCGAGCAATGAAAACGCCGCCACAATCAGGGAGCTGGCGAAGCCGTAAGCGAAGAAAACCGAAACGATTAGCAGCAGCGGGAAGCCTATATCCCCTCCGCCCAGTATGGAGAGTTCTCTTTCGGATGAGCTATCTTCAAATAACTTTTTGAAACCGGCTTTTTTAAGGTCCAGATTCCATCTGGAAATCTGCTTGGGGATGATGAAAGCG
>JAHJRU010000208.1 GCA_018830745.1 Chloroflexota bacterium | reverse complement strand
TGAGCGTAGTCGTTTAGTACCCTGGTCAGGGCAGAACGAAATCCGGTAAGATGAGTACCCCCATCAATGGTATTGACACAATTAGCAAAGCTAAAGGTGGAATCGGCATAACCGTCATTATACTGGAGTGCCGCCTCGATGATGGTGTTGTTTACCGTTCTCGATATATAAATGGGTTGCCGATGACGGACCAGACGGTTTCGATTGAGGTGGCGCACAAAGCCGGTAATCCCGCCTTCAAAATAGAACGTCCTTTCCTCGTCAGCCCCGTCGTCCCGGATATGTATTTCCAGTCCCTTATTCAGGTAAGCCACTTCACGAAGGCGCTCGCTTAAAGTGCTAAAGTCATATCCGGACTGGCTAAATATCTCCTCATCCGCCATAAAGAAAATAGTGGTGCCGGTGTCATCGGCTTTGCCGACGGCTTTTACATCTCCCTGGGGTATGCCCTGCTTATATTCCTGCTCATAAAGCTTGCCGTTACGCCGGACGTTGGCCTTGAGCCATAGAGAGAGGGCA
Source organism: Chloroflexota bacterium (assembly GCA_018830745.1). GTDB lineage: Bacteria > Chloroflexota > Dehalococcoidia > Dehalococcoidales > JAHJRU01 > JAHJRU01. The sequence goes on along the minus strand of JAHJRU010000208.1, from coordinate 7,849 downwards.
TTGACCACCGAGGCACCAACCCCGTGCAATCCACCCGATACCTGGTATGTCTTACCACCGAACTTGGCACCGGCATGCAGCGTGGTCATCACCGTCTCCAGAGCCGATTTGCCGGTGGCAGAGTGGATGTCTACCGGAATACCGCGTCCATCATCCGTAACCCTGACCGAACTATCCTCCAGAATGGTCACATCAATCTTGGTACACCAGCCAGCCATGGCTTCATCAACGCTGTTATAGACGATTTCGTAGACCAGGTGATGCAGGCCGCGCTGGTCGGTGCTGCCGATATACATGCCCGGGCGACGGCGCACCGCTTCCCGTCCACCCAAAACCTGGATATCCTCGGCGGTGTATTCACCGTTACCCAATGGCTCTGCTGAAGTGGATTCGTCTTCTACCATAGCCAGTCCTCACCTCTATTAAATGCGCACACAAAAATCGAAAAACAAGTCAAAGAAACCCAAGAGTTGCCAGCCCCGGAGCGGGCGGCTGGTTCACCGGCATTTTCCAGTGACAACAAGGTAGCCATTCTAAGTTAAATTATAGCACAATTCGGCTACCAAGTGTAGCTAAAAACGCCTTTATCTGAGCAAATCTGGCGCCTGCGCCAGGGGTACATTTTTCTGCTCGCCGCTGGACATATCGCGCAGCGCTACGGTGCCTGTCTTCAGCTCGTCTTCACCAATAATCAGCGTGTGCCGCACTCCAAGATTATTCGCCTGCCTCAACTGGGCTTTCAAGCTCCTATCGCCTACAGCCTCGATGACACCAATGCCGGCCCGCCTGAGTGTGGCTGCCAGCTTTACCGCCACAGCTTTGGCTTCACCGCCCATACAGGCTATAAACACCTGTGGCTTGCGCAGGGCGGGCACGGAGACCGCCTGTCTCTTTAAATTGAGTATTATGCGCTCAATGCCAACGGCAAATCCAATAGCGGGGGTGGGTTTACCGCCAAGTTCCTCAATCAAATCATCGTAGCGTCCTCCGCCACCGAGGGTGCTCTGGCTCCCTTCTTCCTCCGGCTGAATTTCGAATACCGTGCGGGTATAATAGTCCAGCCCGCGAACCAGACGGTGATTAATTATAAAGGGCAAGGCAAGCGCCTCCAGATATTGCTGTAAATGGTTGAAATGCTCCGCACATGGTGGGCAGAGATAATCTATGCTTTTGGGCGCTGATTGTGCCAGCCGCTGGCAATCCGGGTTCTTGCAATCGAGCAGTCGCAGCGGCGCTCTGTCCAGCCTGGCTTTGCAGTCCCGGCACAGTTCGGAGAGGTGGTCGGCATAGTACTCCTTCAACCGTTTCAAGTACTCAGGCCGGCATTCCTTACAGCCGATGCTGTTCAGGTTCAGCGTCAGACGGCCAAGCCCCAGGGAGACGAACAGCTGCCAGGCCATATCGATTACTTCGGCATCAAGGACAGGGTCGCCATCACCAATGGCCTCATAGCCAAATTGATGGTGCTGCCGGTACCGTCCAGCCTGCGGCCGCTCATATCTAAAAATATCAGCAAAGTAATATAATCTTACCGGCTGTGGCTGATTATGCAGCCCGTGCTCCACGTAGGCCCGGCATACCGGTGCCGTGCCCTCCGGCCTCAGCGTTACCTGGTTGCCACCCTTGTCCTCAAAGGAATACATCTCCTTTTCCACAATATCCGTTCCGGCGCCAACCGTGCGAATGAAAAGGCCCGCGTCCTCAAAAAGCGGGCTGTCAATGCGCTCGTAGCCGTAGAGCTGGCAGATATCGGCCGCCTTCTGCTCTACATAGCGCCAGTACGGCTGCTCCGGGGGCAAAATATCTGTGGTTCCGCGCGGTGCTCGATACAACTTCCCCCTCCTTTCACGCTAGGATACAAGATAGCCGTGGCATTTGTAAAGGTGATTTTTGCACCAGCTACCCGGTTACGTTATACTTAAAATAATCAATTCAAGTAGAGATATTATATGGGTTTTGATGAACTCAGAGATATGGTCCAGGCATATCTTCCGCCAGAGAAACTAGATCTGGTTGAAGATGCCTACCAGTTCGCCTTAAAGGCGCACGAAGGTCAGGTGCGAAAATCGGGCGAGCCCTACATGGACCACCCGCTTCATACGGCATTGATTCTGGCAACGGTCCAGCTTGATGCCGCTTCTCTAGCCGCCGCTCTACTGCATGATGTAACGGAAAACTGCGGCGTGCCCATTGCTGAGCTCGAAACCAAATTCGGCCCGGAGGTAGCCAGGCTGGTTGATGGCAACACCAAGCTGGACAAGCTCTCAAAACAGGCTTCAACCGATGTAGCCGACAGTAACGTGCAGGTAGAAAATCTCAGGAAGATGCTGGTGGCTATGGCGGAAGACCTGCGGGTGGTGTTCATCAAGCTGGCGGACCGCCTGCACAATATGCGCACACTGGATGCCCTGCCGCCGGATAAGCAGTATAAAATTGCGCAGGAGACCCGGGAGATATACGCTCCCCTGGCGCATCGTCTGGGAATCTGGGAACTGAAATGGCAGCTAGAGGACCTGTCCTTCCGTTATCTGGAACCGGCTGAGTATCGACAAATCGTGGACTTAATTGCCGCCCGCCGTACCCAGCGGGAGAGTTTCATCAAGCAGATAATTCAAATATTAAAAAATGAGTTCCAAAAAAATAACCTGGATGCCGATATCCTGGGCAGACCCAAGCACCTCTACAGTATCTATGAGAAAACATTAAGGTACTCCGCGCAGGGGAAAGACTTTAATGATATACATGATCTGCTTGCCCTGCGCATACTGGTTGATACTATTCCAGAATGCTACACTGCTCTGGGAATTATCCATAGTATGTGGCATCCGCTGCCTGAGGCATTTGACGATTATATTGCTAATCCCAAGCCCAACGGCTATCAATCTCTGCATACCGCGGTAATGTACCAGGGCACTACACCTCTGGAAGTACAGATTCGCACCCGTGAAATGCATCACCTGGGGGAATACGGGGTGGCGGCTCACTGGCGGTATAAGGAAGGCACCACCAGGGACATCCGTTATGAGGAGAGAATAGCCTGGCTGCGCCAGCTGATTGAATGGCACCGCGAGACGAGCGGGGCTGAGGAGTTCCTGGAATCTGTTAAGACCGATTTTTTTATGGACCAGGTATTTGTCTACACCCCGAAGGGAGAGATAAAGGACCTGCCCCAGGGCGCTACCCCCCTTGACATGGCTTATCGCATTCATACTGAACTGGGACACCGATGTACCGGGGCAAAGGTAAATGGCCGTCTGGTGCCTCTGACTTATCAGCTAAAGAACGGCGACATGGTAGAAATCATGTCCACTAAAAAAGCCAAGGGGCCCAGTCGAGACTGGCTAAGCCCACATCTGGGCTATGTCAAAACATCGCAGGCCAAGGGAAAAATACGGCAGTGGTTTAAGAAGCAAGAACGACCGGAAAACATTGAGCGCGGAAAAGAGCGTCTGGAGAAAGAGTTGAGCCATCTGGGGGTAAAAATCACCGACCGGGAGGAACTGGCCAGGCTGTTTAAGTATGACAGCGTGGATGATTTCCTTTTTGCCATCGGCTACGGCGGAATAAGCACTCATCAGATTGCTTTGAAGCTGGCGACTCAAGAGGAAACCCCCAAAGCGGTACCGGTGATTAAACCGTTAAAAACGCCCACCTCAGCCGTCAAGGTGCTGGGGGTGAGCGATTTACTTTCTCACCTGGCCCAGTGCTGCCGTCCCGTGCCCGGTGACAAGATTATCGGGTATGTTACGCGGACCAGCGGGGTGACGATACACCGCCAAGACTGCTATAATATAACCCATGAAGATGAAAAGGAGAGATTGGTCCCGGTGGAATGGGAGAGAACCGACTCTCTGTACCCGGTCAGGGTACGCGTTGAGGCCTGGGACAGGATGGGACTTATGCGTGATATCACTACCATTGTGGCAGAGGAAAAGGTAAATATCGCCGCGGTGAACTCTCCCCAAAATGAGGGGCCCAAAGCAGACGGGCATTTTATCGTAGAGCTTACCATGGAGACATCAGGCTTGGCCCAGCTGAGCCGACTATTGTCCAAAATTGAGGGAATTCGTGAAGTAATCAGCGTTACACGGCTCGGGGATGACGTGCCTAAAAAGGCCGGCTCCTCAGCCTAACAAAGGAGGTAAACATTGCCAGTTACTAAATCAGCCCAAAAACAGGTGCGCGTTTCTGAGAAAAAGCGACTACGCAATAAATCAGTGCGCACCCGATGCAAGACCGAGATAACCAAGGCAGAGAAGCTTATCTTCTCCAGCGAGCTTGAATCGGCCGATAAAGCGGTATCAACCGCCATTAGTGCCCTGGATAAAGCCGCCGAGAAAGGGATTATCCCCGCCAACAACGCTGCCCGGCGCAAATCCAGGCTACTAAAGAAATTGAATCAGGCCCGTGGCTCGTCTGCTCCTGAAGCCCAGCCAGACGAGCCAGAGGAGGCTAGCACCGAATAGCTACTCCCTCTGCCCACGGTCGAAAATAAATTCCATCTTGTTATGGCTCCTGCTCCATGCCGCCAGCGCCGTGGGCAGGAACTTCAGGCCAATTATCACCCCGAGGACTATCGACCAGGCTACGAATAACCCAGATTGCGCACCCAGCCAGGCAAGAAAAGGTATGGAGAGGAGTCCAATACCCATAGAAAGAGCCACATTGCGGGTAATGATGAAGGGAACAATTATGACACCGCTGAAGATAAGCAGCCCCGGCCAATATCCGTACAGCGGCAACAGCACAACCAGGGAACCGATGGCTGCCCCCATGCCCTTCCCCCCGCTGAACTTCAACCACACCATCCAGTTATGCCCCACCACCGCCATCAGCCCGGCTGCCGGCACCCAGGGCTGGCTGAGGTCAGTAAGCGCTAAAGCCCAGTAGGCTACAGATACCGCCGCCACCCCCTTGCCAAAATCTACAATGGCTACCGCCAGCGCAGCCCAAATGCCAACCTCCCGGTAGGTGTTTAAACCACCGACATTACCCCCGCCAAGCCGACGAATATCCCTGCCCAGGGCGAGACGAGCCGCGATGTAGGCTGACGGAATGGAGCCCAGAAGGTAACCGATAACCAGGGCAACAAGGCCGGTTACTACCTCATTGACTATCACCCGGACCTCCAAGGCTCAGCTTACTTTTTGTAGACAGGCATGCACCAATCTATATATTTGGCATCATTGCCGCGGATGACGTCAAAATATAGCTGCTGCAGTTTCCTGGTTACCTCACCAATCTCACCATCACCTGTCTTTCGGCGGTCAATCTCAGACACTGGCGTTATGTTAGCTGCCGTCCCGGTTAAAAAGCATTCATCGGCAGTATAAAGCTCACTGCGCTCTATAATCCTCTCTTCCGTTTCTATACCAAGTTCCTCTTTAGCCAGCCTCATTACGGTATCACGTGTAATACCCAAGAGAATACTACAGTAAACCGCGGGAGTGACCAGCCTACCATCCTTAACCAGAAAGAGATTCTCGCCGGTTCCCTCAGCAACATAACCATCCGAGGTAAGCATAATCCCTTCATCAAAGCCATTCTCGATAGCCTCGGACTTCGCCAGGGCATTATTGACATAGAGCCCGTTGATTTTTGCCCGGGGCACTTCCCTGGCACACCGCCATGAAGTAACGCAGCACCTTACTTTATCCGGCAAATAGGGGCCCCAGGGAAAAGCAAAGACGAAGAAATCGTCCTCCAGGTCATGCAGTCGTACGCCTAACGCCTCAGAGCTTTTATAGGCCACCGGCCTGACATATAAATCCTCCTGAAACCCACACTTTTCAACCATTTCCACCGTTATGCGGCAAAGGTCATCAATAGTATAGGGCAGGTCAATCTTCAGCAGCCGACAGCCCCTTAACATTCGCTCGTAATGTTCTTTAAGACGAAACAGATGGAGTTGACCCTGCTGGCTGTTCCAGTTACCTCTGACGCCCTCAAAACAGGCGTTCCCGTAATGGAAAGAATTGGTCATAACCCCTATCTTAGCTTCGGATAGAGGAACGATCTCCTGGCGAAAATAGACGTACGATGGCATTTTAACCCCCCTTTTTCCAGACAGGCATTATTATAAGACATCGCCCGGCGGTAAAACAAGCGGTAGTCACGATTCAATTCATTCGATAAACAGGCACACAAGACAGAGGAATTGACGGTTACTGGGCTTCCTGCTGGATTTCCCCGGCTGCGGTGCTGGCAACGATATATTTGTAGATTTCCATGATGGTAGCCGCCAGAGGTATCGCCAGCAATAATCCCCAGAATCCGGCAATATAAGCGCCCAGAACCAGCAAGACTATGGCTACCGCCGGATGCACCCGCAGGTAGGCACCCTGAATCCTGGGAACAAGAAGGTTATTCTCCAACAACTGAACCCCCAAGAAGAGAAGAGCCACCCAGGGAGCTTGTTCCGGAGCTATGGCCAGGGTGACTATCACCGCGGCAGCACCACCAATCCACGGCCCTAATGTCGGGATAAGTTCGGTTACCCCGGCTAAGGCAGCCAGTGCCGGGGCATATCTTATCCCGACCAGAAAGAGCAACCCGATGAAACTGAGGTAGGCTACAATAGACCCAAGCACTACCTGGGCACGAATATAACGGACCAGCACACTATCGATAATGGCGATAATATTCCTGGTATGCACCGCCAACCATGACGGGAGAGCCGAATAAAAAGCCTGTCCCAGTTTTTCCCAGTCCTTAAGGAGATAAAAGAGAAACAGAGGTAAAGCCGCAAAACCAAACATCACCCCGAAGGTAGTGGGCACAAATGAAGCACCTCTCAGAAAAGTATCCCGAATAGCCCGCCCAACTGCCATGCCGCCATCTATAAGAACCTGCTCCACCTGTTGCCTCATTTCGGATGGGAACTGCTCCAGTAAATCTGCTGCCCACTTCTGCAAACCGAGTACGCCCCCGGCTACATACTGGGGGGCATTTTCTATCAGAACCGAAAGGGCACCAACCACCGCGGTAACCACAATAAAGGATAGAAACCCAACTAAGGCAAGAAATACAAGGAATATCAGGATAATAATTGAGACGCGCTTAGTCTGCTGCCACCTGCCCTGGCCCGGCAGAGACCTTTCCACCCATGAAATAAGCGGCATGATGAGCTGCGCCAGCACCCAGCCGAATACAAACGGTACCACGGCACTTCTTAAGGCATATAGAAGCCAGAAAAGTGCAATCAGGAGTATCAGGAAAATTATGAGGCGACGGTTTCTTCTGAATACCTCTCCTACTGCATACAAGAGGAACCTCGCTTATCCGGCAAAACCCCGTAACCAGGCGGTACTTCTGGCTGAAGTTGCCCCAGCTCTCAGAATCTCCAGTTTATTAAATTTGAACCTAAATAACTATTGGTACAGGCGAGACCCTAATCTGTTTTCTTCCTCAGTTCCCCCAGCTTGGCCCGTGCCCTGTGCTTCGCCTCTGCCGCCGTCTCTTTAGCCTTCCCCACCACTTCAGTAGCCGTCCCTTTAGCCTTTTCCGCCACTTCAGCGGCCGTCTCCCTGGCGTGTTCCGCCACTTCGGTGGCTCTCTCTCTCACCTTCTCCGCCCTCTCTTTTAGCATCTCCCTCGTTTCCGTACCTGCACGTGGAGCATAAAAAAATCCAATAGCCACACCAACCGCAGCGCCTATTACCAGCCCGACAGTGAATCCAGCGCCTGAATCTCTATCACTCATCTTTCCCTCCTTTTCTGCCGCAAAGTTTACTGAAGCTATCAATTCCCGCCCGTATCCCCTGAACCAGAGAAGCTATCTGAACCAGAGGTTTAACTACCTCTTGCACGGTCTGGACAATCGCCTTCGCCGAATCTAATATCGGCTTCA
>JAHJRU010000207.1 GCA_018830745.1 Chloroflexota bacterium | reverse complement strand
TTAAGTTCACCCGCATTCTTCAACCGGTTAATGGTCTCCCACCGTCTGAAATCATTGACCACCGTGGCGTCCTGCACCGATGTAAGACCCAGAGACAGATAGTGCTGGCTGACCAGGCTTATGCCCTTCCGTATCTCCGCTTCAGACAGCGGCGGGAGCACCCTCTCCCTGAGATGCCCCACCATCTCAAAGAGCAATCCAGTTGGCTCCCCGGTGTTTAAGTCTCTATCCATAATACCGCCCGGCGGCTCCGTGGTCTCCGCAGTGATGCCCGCTAAGGAGAGCGCCCGGCTGTTGAGCACGCCGGCGTGTAGAGAGCGGTGTGTCAGGAAAACCGGGTGATGTGGCGCCACTTCATCCAAATCCCATCGATTCGGGTGGCGCTTTTCCGCCAGGTAAAACTCGTTATAGTCGGTCCCGGTTATCCACTCACCGGACGGCGTATTCTCCACCTGCCGCCGTATGACTGCCTTTATGTCACCGATGGAGCCAACTGATGCCGGACTCAAATCAAGGCTGAGCAGTTTCCGCACAAAAGAGAAAATGTGGCAGTGGGCATCATTAAAGCCCGGAACCACCGTCTTACCCTGGCAGTCAATAACTCTGGTCCTGGCTCCACGCAGTGGCTCCACTTCTTCACGGCTGGCCACCAGCAAGATGCTGTCGCCCTTAATGGCCACCGCCTCAGCTCGTGGCTGACCGGGCTCCATAGTTATCACGCTGGCATTCTGGAGGATAATATCGGCTGTCGGCATATCGGTGATTTCCTGCTTTACGCAAGCAAATAGGCTGCTTCCCGCCTTTTTGACCTGCTGTCCATTGGCTAGTATACTACTCATAACTTATTACAACAATGGAGATTCAGATGAATGCGAAACAGTTAACCGGAGAGCTGGTCTCATGGTTACAGGACAGGGTAAATGAAGCCCACTGCCAGGGGGTAGTGCTGGGTATGAGCGGCGGCATTGATTCTTCCGTGCTGGCGGTGATATGTCAGCGCGCTTTTCCGCAGAGCACACTGGGGGTGATTATGCCCTGCCACAGCAATCCCGAGGACGAAGAACACGCCCGGGCGGTAGCCGGCAAGTTCTCTATTTCAACCAGGATGGTGGCACTAGACAATGCCTTTGATACCCTGCTCCAAACGCTGCCTGACGACCTGAGCGACCAGACAACCGCCCGCCTGGCTGAAGCCAACCTCAAGGCAAGGCTAAGAATGCTCACCCTGTACTATTTCGCCAACCGGCTGAACTATATGGTCGTCGGGTCCGGTAACCGGAGCGAGCTTGCCGTGGGCTACTTCACCAAGCACGGGGACAGCGGGGTAGATGTATTGCCTCTGGGCAATCTGGTCAAAGGAGAGGTGCGAGAACTGGCTCGTTTCCTCGGCGTCCCGCAAGTCATTATTGATAAGCCGCCCTCGGCCGGTCTGTGGGTGGGACAAACCGACGAAGCTGAAATGGGATTCAGCTATGAAGAGCTGGACCGGTATATCACTACGGGTGATGCCGCGCCTGAATTGAAGAAAAAACTCGATGCGATGATAGCCGCCAGCGCGCACAAATGTCAGCCCCCACCATACCCCGATTCCCCGGATTAGACACCCATTATGCCGTTAAAGCAAGACCAAACATTCCTTGCTAAAACAAAATGTAAGTGCTATCATGAATTAGGCGAAGATGACCACCGAAAAAGAGAAAGCACTAGAGCTGGCTATCGACCATATTGAAAAGCGGTTTGGCAAAGGCTCGATAATGAAGCTGGGGGAAGCCGCTACCGTAGTGGTAGAGGCTATACCTACCGGTTCGTTAGCCTTGGATATGGCTCTGGGTGTTGGTGGCATCCCCAGGGGACGGATTACCGAAATATTCGGCCCCGAAGCATCAGGGAAGACTACTCTAGCCCAACACGTAATTGCCGAAGCCCAAAAACGAGGAGGTATGGCTGCCTATATTGACGCCGAACACGCGCTGGACCCCACCTACGCAGCTAATTGCGGGACTAATATCGATGACCTCTATATCTCTCAACCGGATACCGGCGAGCAGGCTCTGGAAATCACCGAGGCACTGGTCAGAAGTGGAGCAATTGACGTGATTGTAATCGATAGTGTCGCCGCACTGGTTCCCCGAGTCGAGCTTGAGGGAGAAATAGGCGACCAGACTATTGGCTTACAGGCCAGGCTGATGTCGCAGGCATTGAGAAAACTTGCCGGAGCCATCGGCAAGTCTGGAATAGCCGTGATTTTCATCAACCAGCTAAGAGAAAAGGTGGGCATTATTTTCGGCAATCCTGAGGTAACGCCCGGCGGTAGAGCCTTAAAGTTCTACAGCTCGGTCCGGATTGACCTCAGGCGCACCGATACCCTAAAGCAGGGAGATAAAGCGATAGGTAGCCATGTAAAGGCAAGGGTAGTTAAAAATAAGGTTGCCCCTCCATTCCGTCTGGCCGAATTTGATATTATGTTCGACCACGGCATAAGTCGAGAGGGTAATATACTGGACCTTGGTGTTGAACTGGGGCTGGTGAAGAAGGCCGGCGCTTTCTTCTCCTACGGTGAGCTTCGCCTGGGGCAGGGCAGGGAGAATGCCAGAGAATACCTGAAGCAGAATCCCGAGCTTGCCCAGGAACTTGAGCAGAATATTAGAGCCTCAGCCTCACCTATACATTGACAACTAATCATTAAAAAGATTAGCTATATTTGATAAATTTCGCACCAGGCTGAGGCGCAGGTTTCAGCCTGTTTTATTTGGTGAAAGGATAAGGAAAAAGAGTGAGCAAGATTACGGCTATCCGTGCCGGGAAGGGTCGCCAGCAGCGAGTAAATCTATTCCTGGATGGCAAGTTTGCTCTCAGTATGGATGCGGAAGTCGCCACCAAGGCGCAACTGAAGACCGGGCAGGAGCTGACCAGCAGCCAGATGGACGAACTGCTCATGGTAGACCAGCGCCAACGCTGCTTTAACGCCGCCGTGCATTATCTGAGCTACCGGCCGCGCAGTGAATCTGAGGTGAGGGAGCGACTGCAGCAACGTGGATTTGACAACCAGAGCATCGAAGCCACGCTCACCAGGCTAAAAGAGCAGGCGCTGATAGACGACACCGCCTTTGCCCGGTTCTGGAAGGATAATCGGCAAACGTTCAGTCCGCGCAGCCAGTGGCTTACCAGAGTGGAGCTTAGCCGAAAAGGGATAGCCGCCGATACCATAGACGGGGTGGTCAGTGAGATAGATGACCAGGAGAGCGCCTACCGGGCGGCACTGAACAAAGCCCATCGCCTGCCCCGGTCCGACCGCAGTAATTTCCGCCGCCGGCTATCTTATTATCTCAAAAACCGCGGTTTTAATTATGAAGTGATCAATCATACAGTGGAACGCTTGTGGCAAGAGCTGGGGAGTAACAACACGTCGTCCTGAAACTCATGGGGAATTCGGGCGTATAACACCATAACCCGTCCCCGGCAGCCGGAAAATACTTAAGAAGGGGGTGAAAAATGGGACTAGATGTAGTACTGGCAATTTTCTTTAGCTTTGTTATTGGCTCCATATTTGGAGCTATGGCTGCTTTTCTCCTGCGCCGGACGCTGATAAACCGCCAGATCCGTATCGCCGAGAGAAAAGCCACCAGAATGATATCTGACGCCACCATTGAGGCTAAGAATGTAGTCAATGAAGCCAAGCGAGAGGCAGACAAAACAAAGTATGAGCTTGAAGCTGAATACAAGGAACGACGTTCAGAACTCCAGCGCCAGGAGCAGCGGGTAACCCAAAAAGGTGAAAGCTTTGACCGCAAGACGGAAGGACTGGAGCAGCGTGACCGCAACCTGGCGGCCAAGGAAAAGGAATCAGAAGCCATCCGTATTAACCTTACCGAGCTCCGGGACAGGCAGCTACAGCAGCTGGAACTCATTTCAGGCCTATCCAGCTCTGAAGCCAAACAACAGCTGATGGAGAACATGGAAACAGAATTGCAGAGTGAAACATCCCGTAGACTGCGAGAGTGGGAAGTCGAACTGAAGGAAGAAGCCAACGCTAAATCGCAGGAAATACTGTCTCAGGCTCTTCAGCGCTGCGCCTCTGATGTAGTGTCGGAGACGGTGGTCTCCGTAGTGCCCCTGCCAAGTGACGATATGAAGGGGAGGCTCATCGGGCGTGAGGGACGCAATATCAGGGCACTGGAACAAGCCACCGGGGTCGACCTGATTATCGATGATACCCCCGAGGCAGTAACCCTGTCCGGCTTCGACCCGGTGCGACGGGAGATAGCCCGTCAGGCTCTAACAAAACTGGTTCTGGACGGCCGCATCCACCCTGCCCGTATCGAAGAGGTGGTAGCCAAGGCTAAGGAAGAGGTAGAAGCCACTATCATTAATGCGGGAGAGCAGGCCGCCTACCAGTGCGGAGTGCACGGGCTACGTCCTGAGCTAATTAAACTGCTCGGTCGGCTTAAATATCGCACCAGCTACGGGCAGAATATCCTCCAGCACAGTATTGAAACCTCTCAGATGGCAGGTATGATTGCCGGGGAACTGGGAGCTAACATCAGCCTGGGTAAGAAAGCCGGTCTGCTCCACGACATCGGCAAGGCAGTAGACCACGAGGTAGAAGGCACTCACGCGGCTATCGGGGCTGACCTGGTTAAGCAATGGGAAAAGTCACCTGAGGTAATTCAGGGCATTGCCGAGCACCACCTGGAAACCGGCACCACCAGCGTCTGGGGCTACATCATGTCCGCTGCCGATGCTATCAGCGCAGCTCGCCCGGGAGCCAGGCGCGAGTCACTGGAGAATTACCTCAAGCGTCTGAGAGGCCTGGAAGATATTGCCAATAGCTTCAAAGGCGTGGATAAATCCTATGCTATTCAGGCCGGTCGTGAAATCCGCATACTGGTTAAACCGGAGGAGATTGATGACCTAGGCGCCATGAGACTGGTTCGAGACATTGTCAAGAAAATAGAGGAAGGGTTGGAATACCCAGGGAAGATAAAAGTTACCGTAATCAGGGAGACCAGAGCGGTAGACTTCGCCAAGTAGGAGGGATTCAAGCCGGTGTTAGTACTAGGTATTGGCGACATAATAGGCAAGCCGGGAAGGCAGGCAGTAAAAAGGCTATTGCCGAAACTCCGTCAGGAGCACGGGCTGGATTTGGTGGTAGCCAATGGTGAGAATGCCGCCGGAGGCATCGGTCTGACTATATCTACCGCTGAGGAACTATTTGAAGCCGGGGTTGACGTTATTACTTCCGGCAACCACATATGGCTGCACCGGGAGATAATCCCCTACCTTGACAGTGAAAGGCCTGTCCTGCGCCCGTTAAACTATCCGCCTGGAGTGCCCGGCAAAGGCTACCTCATCATGGGGCAAACTATGGTGGTCAATGTGATAGGAAGAACCTTCATGAGTGAGATCGATTGTCCGTTTCAGGCTATGAACAAGCTGCTAGCCCAGGTTGAGAACAAACCACCCATTATAATCGTTGATTTTCACGCCGAGGCAACATCGGAAAAAGCCGCCATGGGACGATACCTGGACGGACGGGTCAGCGCTGTTCTCGGCACCCATACCCACGTAGGCACCATCGATTCTCAGGTACTCCCTCGCGGCACCGCCTATGTCACCGACATCGGCATGACCGGCCCCATTAACTCCATAATCGGTGACGATACCCAGCAGGTGCTGCAACGATTCCTGACAAGATTACCCCACCGCCTGTCCGTCGGAAGCGGCAAGACAGCTTTCACCGCCATCCTGGTGAATATAGACGATGCAAGCGGCCGGGCGATAAGTATAGAGCGAATCTACCACGAGGTAGAGTAGCCATGTCCAAAGTAGACCTTCATATCCACAGCACCGCCTCTGACGGTCAGCTAAGCCCATCGGAGGTGGTCCACAAATCGGCCAAGCTCGGCTTGAGCGTCATCGCCCTCGCCGACCACGACTCGGTGAACGGTATAGCGGAAGCACTTGAAGCAGCCCGGGCTTATCCCAAGCTCACCGTAATACCATCGGTGGAAATCAACACCGATATCCCCAACGGTGAAGCCCACGTCCTGGGATATTTCATAGATTATACGGACCAGGAGCTAAACGACTCCCTCGCAAAGTTACGGGACTACCGCCGCCTGCGGGCGCAGAAAATGATTGCCAAACTGGCTACTCTGGGCGTTCACATCGAGTGGGAACGAGTTCAAGAGATAGCCGGCGGCGGGACAATTGGCCGCCCCCACGTTGCCAAGGAAATCCTGGAGAAGGGGTATATCGCTTCCACCAGGGAAGCCTTCTCCAGGTATATCGGTAAGGACGGTCCCGCCTATGTTGAACGAGAAAAGATAACCCCAACCGGGGCGGTGGAACTGATAATACACGCCAGCGGATTACCCGTACTCGCCCATCCATTCACTATCCCCGAGCCGGAAGCGATGATTATCGAGCTGAAGAAAGTCGGCCTGGCCGGTATTGAGGCCTACTACAATTACTACACTGATGACCAGGTCAGCGAATTGCTTAGCATAGCCGAGAAGCGCGACCTCATCACCACTGGCGGTAGTGACTACCACGGTTTTGACGGGAGCTTCGAGGCAATACTAGGCGGCGCGGATGTGCCGATGGAGTCAGCCGACAAGCTTATAGCCCTGGCTAAGCGCAAGAAACTCCGGCTGGCCAACCCGCAAGCCTAGGAGAAACAATGACCGCAATATTTATCCTGACCGTTATCGGCGCCTACCTTCTGGGGGCCGTGCCCGCCGCCTACCTGATAGCCAAGTGGGTGCGCGGCATCGACCTCAGGCAATATGGCAGCGGTAATATAGGTGCCGCCAATGTAATAACCACCGTATCCAAGCGCTGGGGAGTTGCGGTGGTGGCTTTTGACCTGCTTAAAGGTGTGGCTGCCATCTATATAGCTCGGTGGATAGGATTGGACATAGCCCAACAGGCAGCCGTAGGGGTGGCGGTCATTGTGGGGCATAACTGGTCAGTCTTTCTACGCTTCAGCAGTGGCCGTGGCGGCCTGGCCATCGCCGGAGTCGCTATTACCCTGTCACCACCTCTCGGCCTGTCCCTGGTGACTTTCACCCTTATTCTCGGCCTGTTCCGGCAGCTGGCTTTGGGCATGCTAATTGCCGTAGCCGCCCTCCCCATATGCAGCTGGTTCCTCAGCCAGCCGCTGGGTATTACTGATGACCCCCTCCCGCTCACCCTGGGATTTATGGTGATACTTGTGCTAACCCTTATCAGGCGCGCCACCGTGCCGCGGTCGGCTATATCAGCCTCACTCAGCACCGCCGATCTGCTTTTAAATCGACTTCTCTTTGACCGTGATATAAGAAACAGGGAAGCCTGGATACACCGAACTCCCGCTCAAACCGAGCGGGATGAACCGGAGACCAAACCGGAAAGGGATTGACCTGGTGAATTGCGCCACTCACCCCAAAGTAGAAACCAGCCTGACATGTGTCAAGTGCGGCAAGCCGATATGTCCCAAATGCATGGTTCTTGCCCCCGTAGGCGCCAGATGCCCGGAATGCGCCCGGCTACATAAACTGCCCACGTACAGAGTCACCCCCGCCTATTACCTGAGGGCGGTTGGCACTGCTTCAGTTATGGCGATTGTCTGTGGTCTCCTCTGGGCGTTAATCGATTTATTCTCACCCTTTTTCCTGAATTTCTTGCTGGCTGCCGGGGCTGGTTATGTAATTGCCCAGGTGGTCAGCCGCTCGGTCAACCGAAAGCGGGGAACCGGACTGGCGGTAGTGGCGGGCGTTGCCGTGGTGGTGAGCTACCTGGTCAGCCTGCTTCCTTTCGGCGGGTTCTTCGTTCTTACTTCGAATCCGCTTTACCTGCTTATTAAGCTGGCTGCCCTGGCTCTGGGCATCTGGATAGCCGTCAGGACCTTCCGCTGATTTGACAAGTTTAGCGGGGATAATGTACGCTAAATATCACCCACAGTAATCATGCAGGAGGAATTTTTATGCGTAAAGTAGCTGTTGTTGGTGTCGGTGAGACTAAATTCAGCGGCGCTCAGACCAAGACCGGGGTTGAGCTGTTCTCCGAAGCAGCCATGGATGCTCTCAACGAATCACAACTCAAACAAACGGACGTCCAGGCTCTGTTTCTCGGTAACGTGCTGGGGGATTTCTCCGAAGGGCAAGGCTCAATACAGGCCTTCGCCGCGGAAAACCTCGGCTTACACAACATTCCCGCCAACCGGTATGAGGGTGCCTGTGCTTCAGGCAGTATAGCAGTGAGAGACGCCTTCATGTGGGTTGCCTCCGGTTTCTACGATATCGTTCTGGCTGGCGGCGTAGAGAGAGCCGCCACCATGGGCACACCGCTAGCCACCCGGACCTTCGCCATGTTTGGTGATAGCCGGTATGAATACCCTTCGGGTTTGACTTTCCCCGGTGTCTTCGGCTTACTCACCCATCTCTATGCCGCCAAACACGGCATCCCCCTACCCAAGCTCAAGGAACAGATGGCTTATACATCGGTACAGTCATACCATCATGGCAAATCCAATGCCAAAGCTCATTTCCGGAAAGAGGTGAGCATGGAAGATGTGCTTAAAGCATTTATGGTTTGCACTCCTCTGCAATTGCACGACTGCTGTCCCTTCTCAGATGGAGGAGCAGCGCTGATTTTAGCCTCCGAAGAAGTGGCGAAAAAGCTTACCAGTAAACCGGTGTACATTACCGGCATTGGTCAGGCGTCAAATGGGCCGTTATCAAACCAGAACGATTACCTGCCCCGCATCCGAGCCCGGGAATTAGCCGTCGAGCAGTCCTATAAGATGTCCGGGCGCAAACCCGAGGACATAGATGTCTGTGAGCTTCACGATTGCTTCAGCACCGCCGCTATCATTGCCGCCGAATGCCTTGGATTTTTTGAGTACGGCACGGCTGGTGAAGCCTGGCTCAAGGGCGAAGCTGACATTGGCGGCAAGATAGCCATTAACCCTTCCGGTGGGCTCAAGGCTAAGGGCCATCCCATCGGGGCTACCGGTGCCGGTCAGGTATATGAAATAGCCAAACAGCTCCGGGGGGAAGTAGAACCGGAAAGGCAGGTGGAAGGAGCCAAAATCGGCATGACTGACACCCTGGGCGGCGTTGG
This sequence comes from Chloroflexota bacterium, assembly GCA_018830745.1. Lineage (GTDB taxonomy): Bacteria > Chloroflexota > Dehalococcoidia > Dehalococcoidales > JAHJRU01 > JAHJRU01. Next base: position 10,786 of record JAHJRU010000207.1, on the reverse strand, counting down.
CGCCACCCTCTGCAACCTGATTCTGGAGCGAGGCTGGTAGACTTAAAATAAACGGCTTAACTTAGGAGGTAAGCGTGGAATATAAACTGACTTTTCAGGAATATAATGAGGCTCTCAAAAACGATAAGCTTTTGGGATTAAAGTGCCTGGAATGCGGCAATATTATTGTGCCGCCGAAGATGGTCTGCGGAAAATGCAACAGCACGGATATGGAGATAATCGAACTGAGTGGCAAGGGCAAGATTCAAACCTTTACCACCATCAACGTGGCCCCCGAAGGACGTGAGGCGGAGGTTCCCTATACCGTAGTGATGGTTGAGCTCGAGGAAGGCCCGTGGCTGACGGGTAATCTCGGCGGGGTTGATCCGGCTAATGTTACCATGGATATAATCGGAAAGCCGGTTATAATGAAGGATAATCTGGTTTTCGCCGGGGACAAGTATTCCGCCGGCGAAGGAGCCAGCTCTAATTTCCATCTGGTAGCCTAGCATCCCGGTCCCGGCAACGGTTTCAAATGAAATTGCTACTGTTCTGAATTAAATCGGAGCAATAGCCATTCTTTTTTGCGCCGTAAAGGTCTAAACTTCCTGCATGAGATGCCGGGCGATAGTCATCCGCTGCATCTCATCGGTGCCCTCATAGATACCACAGATTCGGGCGTCACGGAAGTAGCGCTCTATGGGATACTCTCTAATATAGCCGTAACCACCGTATATCTGGATTGCCCTATCGGTAACGAACATGGCCGCTTCGGATGCGTTAAGCTTGGCCATGCATGATTCCTTGACAAAGGGGAGACCATTTTGCTCCAGATAGGCAGCCCGGTAGTTCAGCAACCGCGCGGTTTCAATCTGGGTCGCCATGTCCGCCAGCATCCACTGAATAGCCTGGAAGTTAATAATGGGTTGACCAAACTGCTGGCGCTCCTTGGCGTAAGCCAGAGCCTTATCAAAGGCTCCCTGGGCAATACCTATCGCCTGAGCGGCCACACTCAAGCGACTGGAATCAATGGACTCAATGGCAATCTTGAAACCCTCACCCTCCGCACCTAAAAGGTTTTCCTGCGGCACAAAGCAGTCCTCGAAGACCAGCTCGGCGGTGGATGACGCCCGTATTCCCATCTTATGCTCCAGTTTGCCCACGGAAAAACCGGGAGTCCCCTTCTCCACTATAAAGGCGGAGATTCCCTTGTGCCGCAGTGACTTATCCAGGGTGGCAAAGACAACCGCCACATCAGCCTCATTACCGTTGGTGATAAAAAGCTTGTTCCCGTTAAGGACATAACCACCATCCCGGCGAGCGGCGCTGGTGGCAATGGCGGTGGCGTCACTGCCTGCCCCGGCTTCGGTCAAGCCAAAGCAGGATATTTTTTCCCCCCTGGCTACCGGCACCACGTAGCGCTGGCGCTGCTCCTCATTGCCCGCCTTGTATAATGGCTTCCCCCCCAGCCCGGCGGTGACAAAGTATATACCGGCAGTGGAAGCACAGACCCGGGCTAACTCCTCCACCACGATGGTGAATTCCAGCGGACCACCCCCACTTCCTCCATACTCCTCGGGAAACGGCACGCCCATCAGCCCCAGCTCCGCCATCTTTTTAATGCTCTCCGCAGGGAAAGTGGCCTCCTCATCTATCTGGGCGGCAATCGGTTCTATCTCCTTGGTAGCGAAATCACGCACCATCGCCTTCAACATTTTCTGTTCTTCCGTCAATGAGAAGTCCATCCTTGCCCCCTTAAGTTAATATTATGTCAACCGCAACTAGCAGTCTATTCCCTTACGCGCCCGTATTCCACTGTCGTAAGGATGCCTGATTTTCTTCATCTCCGTAACTAAATCAGCGGCATCAATCACCCTGGAGTCGGCATATCTCCCTGTCAGTATAAGCTCTATATCCCCGGGCTTGTTCCTCACCAATTCCAGCACCTCAGCCACATCTATAAGCTTCCACGCTGCAGCTACATTTACCTCGTCAAGTATCACCACGTCATATTTACCACTGAATATGACCTCACGAGCCTTTGCCAGCGCTTTTCCGGCTTCTTCTATCTCCCCGGGCTTTATGTTCTCGGGGTCAGTCAACCACTCGTACCCAAAGACGCTAAAGTCTACATTAGGCAATCGGGAGAATACCTGCTGCTCGCCGTAGGGGTAGCCGCCTTTCATAAAATAAACGATATAAACCTTCAGGTTATGGGCGATGGCGCGCAGTACTATACCGAGCGCCGCTGTGGTCTTACCCTTGCCATCCCCGGTAAACACCTCCACCAGTCCCGGTCCAAACGGTTTCGGCGATGAAGCTGATGATGGCTCTTTATGGGGCATACTATTATAATCTACCTTTTAATCGATTTGCCGATTATCTGCGAAGCCGCCGCCTGAGGATTAGTTCGTCTCTGGACCAGGTCATCCACCAGCTTTTCCAGGAAAGCCTTATCGACGTTCGAATCGATATAATCCTTTAGCGAGCTCTCAATAGCCTCGGTTAGCTCCAGTCTAGCTCTCTCCTTACGCCGCTTTTCCATCCCCTCGCCAGAGACAAGGAACGCCTGGTGCTTTAATATCTCGTCCACCAGTTCTTCAATGCCAATATTATTCACTGCCTCGGTCAATAGTACGGACGGCTCCCACTCCTCACAGGCGCCGCTTTTCATGCCCAGCATGGCCTGCAATTCCATTTTAGAACGGGAAGCTCCCTCCAGGTCAGCCTTATTAACCACAAATATATCGGCTACTTCCAATATGCCGGCTTTCATCATCTGAATGGCGTCTCCCGACCCCGGCGTCAGAACAAAGATAGAGGTGTCCGCCAGCCGGGTAACGTCTACCTCCTGCTGCCCGATACCCACCGTCTCCACCAGGATAATATCTTTGCCCATTGCATCCATAATGTGAATAATGCTCACCGCCGCCCGGGCCAATCCCCCCAGCCACCCCCGCGTAGCTACGCTCCTGATAAATACCCCGCTATCCGTACTGTGCTTTTGCATCCTCACCCTGTCCCCCAGTATCGCCCCCCCGGTAAAAGGGCTGGTGGGGTCAATAGCCACCACGCCAAGCGTCATATCCCTCTGTCTGAAGGTGGTTATCAGCGTATCGACCAGGGTGCTCTTACCGCCACCGGGAGCGCCGGTAATCCCCACTATGTAGGCTTTCCCGGTATGGGGATAGAGGTCCGCCATCTCCCCAAAGGCATCGGCGGCTCCATCCTCAATACCCCTCATCAGCCGCGCCGCCGTCCGAACATCCCCTTCAAGTATTCTATTAACTAGCTCTACAGTCACTTAGACCCGCCACGCTGACTCAGGGGCTTTACATTTTCTTCCACCCATTTCAGTATCTCATCAAGAGATGTGCCCGGCAAGAAGATCTCCTTGATTCCCGCCCCTTTGAGCCTGGTAATATCCTCTTCCGGTATTATACCACCACCTATAACGATGATGTCACCAGCGTCCTGCTCTATCAACTGTCTGACAACCTCGTTGAAAAGAAACAGGTGGGCACCGGAAAGGCAACTCAGGCCAATCAGGTCAACGTCCTCCTGTATGGCGGCACTGACAATTTGCTCCGGAGTTTGGTGAACACCGGTGTAGATTACCTCGTAGCCGGTATCCCGAAATGCCCGGGCAATTATCTTAACTCCCCGGTCATGGCCATCCAGTCCCGGTTTGGCTACCAGTACTCTCAACTTAGTTTGATGTTCCATTCTACCTCACCAACACAATATATACTATCGGATTTAATAGAAGCCAGGGTCCCGGTATTCCCCGTAAACTTCGCGATATACATCACAGATTTCCTGCTCGGTAGCATAAGCCCTGACCGCCTCAATCACGTAGGGCATTACGTTCTTGTCATCCTTACATGCCTGTCGCAGTTCATTAAGGGTACGAGCTACCGTGCGGTTGTCCCTCGTCCTTCTAACCTCCTGGACACACTTAATCTGTTTCTCTTCCAGCTTTTCATCTATCTTCAGCGTCTCAATGGGGGTTTCTTCTTCTGATATATATTTATTCACCCCCACCAGCACTTTATCGCCCCGGTCCACCTGCTTCTGGTAATTGTAAGCTGCCTCGGAAATCTCCATCTGAGGAAATCCCTGCTCAATAGCCGCCAGCATACCTCCCATTTTATCTATTTTCTCAATATACTCCAAGGCTTTCTCCTCCATCTCGTTGGTTAAAGCCTCCACAAAATAAGAGCCGGCCAGTGGGTCGATGGTGTTAATTATGCCGGTCTCATCGGCAATAATCTGCTGAGTGCGCAGGGCAACCGTGACCGCCTGGTCGGAGGGCAAAGCCAAGGTCTCGTCAAAGGAATCGGTATGTAAGGACTGCGTTCCCCCCAGAGTCATTGCCAGAGCCTGAACAGCCACCCGGACAATGTTATTCAACGGCTGCTGGGCGGTAAGGGAACAACCCGCCGTCTGGCTATGAAAACGCATCCACCAGGAACGGGGGTCCCTGGCTTTAAACCGCTCCTTCATTACCCTGGCCCATATTCGGCGAGCCGCCCTCACTTTGGCTATCTCCTCAAAGAAGTCTATATGGGAGTCGAAAAAGAAGGAAAGCCTGGGGGCAAAGGCATCAACGTCCATCTTTTTGCGTTCAATAACGTCCTGCACATAGGCAATACCGTCGGCTAAAGTAAAGGCTAGCTCCTGAACCGCAGTAGAACCCGCCTCCCTTATATGATAGCCACTGATGCTCACCGTGTTCCAGCGTGGAACATACTGCGTGCCGAACTCGATGGTATCACTGACAATCTTAATCGAGGGCTCCAGGGGAAGCATGAAAGTCTTCTGCGCCACAAACTCCTTAAGCATGTCATTCTGGATAGTACCGCCAATTTTATCCCAGGGTACTCCCTGCTTATCGGCCAATGCCAGATGCATCGCCCAGGTGATGCTGGCCGGCGGATTGATTGTCTGAGACGTAGTCACCTTGTCCAGTGGAATTTTATTGAACAACACCCCGTAATCAAACAGGGTGTCAATAGCCACCCCGCATTTGCCAATCTCGGCATGGGCTCTGGGAGAATCACTGTCATAACCCATCAGTGTGGGAAAATCGAAAGCGACACTCAAGCCGGTTTCACCTTCATCCAGAAGTTTATGATACCTTTTATTGGTGTCTTCAGCACTGCCAAAGCCGGAGAACATGCGAAAAGTCCATAGTCTTCCCCGGTACATATCAGGCTGGCAACCACGGGTAAAGGGGTAACTGCCGGGATGGCCGATGTCAGCCTCATAATCCGAATCCTTGATATCCTCAGGGGTATAGAGACTTTTAATCTCTAAGTCAGAAACGGTGGAGAAGCGTTTTGACTCCTCTTTGCCTCCAGTGGCTTGCCCCGGCTGCTCATAGGTTCCTTTCACTGTCCTCCTCCTCAATATGCTTCATTAGACCTGGGCTTTGGTGAACTCTAATTAAATTATTTACTGATTTGCCGGTATGGTCAAGGGGTGAAACTCGGCGGAAAGAGGCGTGATGTATGCCAACAGCGTTCGTTTTACACACTTCTGCCCTATTTATGCCGGTAACCAACCATCGGGTGCCAAAATAAGCTTTAAAGCAACGGTCGGTGAGTATTTGAAGGTTTTTGACGTGACCTGTTACCGTGGAAATGACCGGGCTGCGCTTCGCCAGCCAGATAGTTTGACACTTTAAGCGCCTGGTGCCATACTGGTGTCTGCCATGGACGAATTAGATCATCGCATTATGGCTGAATTAACCCAGGACTCCAGACAGAACAGTGCCGAATTGGCGCGTAAACTGAATGTCAGCGAGACTACTATTCGGCGCCGCATTCAACGCCTGGAAGATGACGGTGTCATCACCTTCAGCGCCATAGTAAACCCGGCCAAGCTTGGTTATAATATTATGGCTATCCTTGCCCTGGAAGTAGATTTGGGCAGCATTGATGAAGTATCCGAATCCCTGGCTATTTGTCCCAACGTGCGCTACGTATCTCTCTGCACCGGCAACCACGATATTTTCATCGGCACGTCGTTCCGCTCATCGGGCGAGCTCACGTGGTTTGTGAAGGATTATCTGGCCAAGATACCGGGTATAAGAAGAAGCGAGACCTTTTTAATTCTGGATGTGAAGAAAGATGAAGTCGGCTGGTTGCGAAGCCTGGAACAGGCGGAGAATACAGACTGATTTACCGACTATTCAGCCAGTGCTTCGTACTGTTGAGAACCTGCTTTTAAGTCTTTTCGGCAAACCGGCTATCTCGCTCCCCTTACCAGCTCCATGACCTTGGCCATAGCATCGCCAGCCTTAGCCCTGATAAGAACATCGGCGTCCCCGTCCATCGGGGTGGAGCTGAGGTTTATAATAACCAGCTTGGCACCGCTGCTAACGGCATATTGCGGCATATAGGCGGCGGGGTAAACCACCAGAGTGGACCCGATAACAATACAAAGGTCCGAACTCTGCGCCCGGCGGGTGGCTTCCATGAGCACGTCAGTCGGCAGGGCTTCGCCAAAGAAAACAGCCGCCGGTTTCAGGATACCATGGCATGACTCGCAGTCAGGAATCTCCTCACCCTGCCCCAGCCTGACCACCATCTGGTCGAATGGATAACGCTGACCACAGCTCAGGCATTCCGCCCACAGCAGATTGCCGTGAAGTTCAAACACCTTCTCATCGGCAAGCCCCGCCTTTTGATGGAGATTGTCCACATTCTGAGTTATGACACAATCCAGCATGCCCATTCTATCCAGTTCGGCAATAGCGAAGTGAGCAGGATTAGGCTTGGCATCGGTGGTCAAACTCCCCTCGCCCAAAAGCTGCCAGTGTTTTCTCCTGGCGTCAACGTCACTGACAAACTTCTGATAGGTGAAGTCGTCCGGGTCAAAACGACTCCAGATTCCTCCGGAGCTACGAAAATCAGGAATTCCCGACTCCGTGCTGACACCAGCCCCGGTAAAGACCACTATCCGCTTAGAACTCAGAATAAGGTCAGCCACCTGGCGAGCCAGGTCATCAAAATCTTGCATTTCCATAGTAATCCCCCCTGTTTTCCAGTTAGTTGTCATCCCACCGAGCCAATATTAACTGGCATTATGGCCGACGTCAAGCCCAATACGAGAGCATATCTCTCTGAGGCAGCACTGCCAGCAAAGGGGCTGCCGGCGGCACACATTCTTGGCCAGGCAGACCAGCAGCGCATGGTATTCATTGAATAGCCGCACATCGGCAGGCAGGTTATCCATAAAAAGCGATTGATAAGCGCCGTAGCTGCCATCTGCTGGTGACAGTCCAACTCGGCCCATTATACGACGGGTATAGGCATCAATAACGAAGATGGGCTTGTCAGCCGCGTACAGGATGATGGAATCGGCGGTCTCCGGACCGATGCCATGGACAGAAAGAAGCTGCTCACGGAGAGGGCCAATATCGCTGGCAAACAGCCGTCCCAGGTCATCACTATATTTATCGCCCAGCCAGCTAGACAGAGACTGAAGTTTGCCTGCTTTGGCGTTAAAGTAACCGCTGGGACGGATGATTTCCGCCAGTTCAACCGGAGGTAAGCGGCGTATCCCTTCCGGTGATAGCGCCCCGGCAGCTTTCAGATTGGCAATAGCCTTCTCGACATTGCCCCAGGCGGCTGACTGAGTAAGGATTGCGCCGACCATCACCTCAAAGGGCTCATCGGCGGGCCACCAGTGCTGGGGACCATAGTGAGCCATAAGCCGTTTATAAATTTCAAGCAGCATCTGCCCTATTGGTTGGTCACCCACGGAGCTACTCTGGGATTGGTTGTAGAATCATATCTCTGGAGGTAAGGCTTGATATCAATCACCGGTGTCCCGTCAACGGCATCCAGTCCCTCCACCGTCAGTACATTTGCCCGGCGCTTCAGCAAACGTACCGTCGTTTCCCCCAGAGGATTCGGCCTGTGGGGTGAGCGGGTGGCGAATAAGCCTACCAGGGGCAACTCCCCCCTACCCATAGGGTGCACCTTGTGCGGTAACTGGACGGAAGTATCAACCAGGTGCATCCAGAAGATAACCGTGATATGAGAGAACTCCTCCAGGTCATCCAGGGCATCGGTCAGGTTATTCTCAACCACAATCTCGGAAACAACCTTCTCCCATCCCTCTCGCATCGGTCTCTTGATTTCGTTCCTGACGAAGCCAATGGCTTTCAATGTCATGTCCGGTCGTTCATCAGCCATAGCACTCTATTCCAGCGGAGTCATGGTTAACAGTTTCCTAACAATTTTGGGGTATTTGGCAATGAAGAGTAATTCTTCCTCCACCAGGGGCCTATGCGAGGCAACGTTAGCATATCTGACCAGTTCCAGAATCTCCCTGGCTTCCTCTTCATCAGCAAAGGACACCTCCAATTCGCCCATCACGTGGCTGAACCCAGATATCCCGCTATACTGCCCGGCAATAATCTCCCTCCCGGTTTCTACATAAACCGGTTCGCCGCGCCCCAACTCTTCATAGCTGTATAGCTCATAGTTCTCCGGGTCTTTCAAGACACCGTCGGCGTGAATGCCGGAGGCGTGAGCAAAGGCATTGGCGCCCACCCCGGGCTGATTAAGCGGAATGGGCACCCCAAAGGCATAGCTGGCAAACTTGGCTATCTTCCAGGCTACAGATAAATCAATAGGATTCCCCAGCTCGTATTTGTCGGCGAAACCCTTGGACTTGGTCAGCGCCAGGACGACTGCCAAGAGGTCGGCGTTCCCGGCCCTTTCCCCAATCCCGTTAATGGTGGTATTGATATAGGCGTCCTGTCCGCCATCTACCGCCCCCTTGGCTCCAGCCAGGGAATTGGCTACCGCCATCCCCAGGTCGCCGTGGCAATGCACCTCTATCGGTATGCCGGTTTTTTTAGCCAGTTTCCTGGTAGCCTCATAAATGGTAAACGGATTATCGTAGCCCAGGGTATCGCAGTACCTTAGTCGGTCTGCCCCATGCTCCTTAGCCGCCAGAGCAAATTTAATCAGAAATTTCAGGTCCGTCCTGGAAGCATCCTCGGCATTAACTCCAAGGCTCTCCACTCCCATACTACGCGCCGCATCTACCGCCGCCGCCATATCATCGATGATGTCCTGCCCCTTCTTCCTCCCTCTAAACTTGCCACTAATCATCTGCTCTGATGTTGAAATAGACAGGTTGAGATGCTTCAGGCCCGGCACCAGCACAAAAGCCGTTTTAACGTCATCAATAACAGCCCTTATCCACCCCCCCAGATGTATTGGCTGGAAAACTCCCATCTCCGCCAGTTCCAGATTCGCCTGCAGGTAACGGGACTCATGGCGGGTAGTGGGAAAACCAAACTCGGACTGAAAGACCCCCATCTCATTGAGATACATATTAATCATGGTCTTTTCCAGCTTGGACAAGCCAAGCTTGGCTGTCTGTACACCATCACGATTGGTGACATCGATTAAATAAATCTTAGGCATTTTATCTCTACTCCCACCACCAAAGAATAAGCTTGACGGCTTAAAATACTTGAGAAAACATCAGAAGGGTTGAAGGGGATTTATAAATATTATATTAGCATATTTCGCTTACTAAGGCAAGTTTAGCTGAGTTTATCGCTGCCTCAGCTCTCGTCCAGTTGCGACAGGTCAAATTTCATACCATCTCGAGCCGCCAGCACTTTTACTCCGGTCTCCTGAGAAAGTCCTTCAGCCACTTCCCATGGCTTAGCCTTCCACATACTCATGCCAAAATGGGTCAATATGGCTACCTTGGGCTTGATTGTCATAATGATTTCCCTGGCATTCGGCACCGACAGGTGGTCCCAGGGATGGTCGGCGTCCAGCCTGACCACATTTATAATCAGTAATTCCCCACTGTAGCTGTGACTCAAGCCCTCGAAATAGCGGCTGTCGGGAATATAGGAGAAGGTATGCTGGCCGGTATTGAAAACCATCCCATAGACTTCCACTCCGTGTATGTGCTTAATTGGGGTAACAAAGGAGACATCACCTATCGAATATGAACCGCCCTCTCTTAATACGGTGACTCCGTCAAGATAATCCCGGAGGTAGGAAAAGATGATGGGCTCGGTCTCCAGGGCATCAGCCGGCGCAAAAAGCCGGCCGCGGGGATAAAAGCCTCCCTGCGTCATCGCCTCTACCATGATGTTGGTATCCGCCGAATGGTCCAGGTGGCGGTGTGACACGATAATGGCGCTGAGCTTTTTGGCCACCAGCTTCCTTTTGATGGCATGAACCAGACAACCCGGGCCAGGGTCAAGGAGTATCTCCGTGCCATTCAGGCTGAGCCATAAACCCCCGGTAGCCAGAAACTGGTTGATAACCACAAACCTGGCTCCACCGGTACCGAGAAAAGTTATTGTCTCTGCCATAGCCATCAACACTATAAAGTAAAATGGTGTTTCTTTACAAATGTGCCCGTCCCTTTGACGACCAGGGGTTCATCCGACTAAAATAGCATGGATACCACCGAAGAAGGAGAACTCTATGAAGCGAATTTGGGCACCCTGGCGGATAAAATACATCGAAATGGAGAAACCGCAAGGATGCATTTTCTGCGATAAACCGAAAGAGGATAACGATGCTGCTAACTACATACTGCACCGTGGAGAACAGAACTTTGTTATCCTGAATGCGTATCCATATAATCCGGGCCACCTTTTGGTGGTCCCCTACCGCCATACCGCCAGTCTGGAAGAGCTAACTGCCGATGAGCTAGAGGAGCATTTTAAAATAGTACAACGGAGTACCAGTATTCTGCGGCCGGTATTTAAGCCTGAGGGGCTCAATATCGGCATAAACCTGGGCAGGGT
>JAHJRU010000206.1 GCA_018830745.1 Chloroflexota bacterium | reverse complement strand
TAAGCGCCCGGGAGAACCTGGCTTACTTCAAGACGTCCTTTTGCCTGGTGGGTCATTCTCACGTGCCGTTCGTCTTTGAGTGCGATGAATCCGGGCAGGCCCATTTTGGCGCGTTGGATGGTGACACGGTGCTCAAGCTGGCTGAGAAGCGGTTGATTATTAACCCCGGGGGTGTGGGGCAGCCGCGCGACGGTGACCCGCGAGCCGGTTACGCCATCTATGACAGTGAGGCGTGCTCGGTCACTCATTATCGTATCCCCTATGATATTGCCGCTACGCAATTCAGAATGAGAGAATACGGGCTGCCGGAGAGCCTGGTGAAACGCTTGAGCTTTGGTTGGTAGCTACCTGGCGATTCACGGGCGGATTATGGTCTGTTCCCGGTCGGCGCCCACCGAAATGATACCTGCCCGGCAGGAGATAAGCTCCTCCAGGCGCTCGATGTACTGGCGGGCTTTCAGGGGCAATTGCTGGAATTCCCTGATGTCGCTGGTGGGAGACAGCCACCCTTCAAGTTCCTCATATACAGGCTGACATTTCTCCACGGCGGCTATATTGGCGGGGAAGTAATCAATGTCCTGTTCATCCAACCGGTAACCGATGCATATTTTCAGGCGGGGCAGTATGTCCAGGACATCGAGACGGGTGATGGCTACCTCGGTGAAGCCGTTGATGCGGCTGCTATGCCGTCCGGCGATGGCATCGAACCAGCCGCAGCGCCGGGGCCGGCCGGTGGTGGTGCCATACTCATGGGCTCGCTCCCGAATAAGTTCACAGGTCTCACCATGCAGTTCGGTGGGGAAAGGCCCGCCACCTACGCGGGTGCAGTAAGCCTTAAAGATGCCAATCATTCTGTCGAGACGGTTAGGCGCTAAACCGGTGCCCAAACAGCTTCCGCCGGTTAGCGGTGACGAAGAAGTAGTGTAAGGATAGGTGCCAAAGTCAGGGTCAAGCATTGCCCCTTGAGCGCCTTCCAGTAAAACCAGCTTCCCTTGATTCAAGGCTTCATCAATCATGACAGTGGTCTCGCGGATATAGGGGGCCAGACGCTCACCATACCGGGAATACTGTTCATATATCTCGTCTAAAGACAGGGGGCTGACCCCGTGCACTTTGGTTAAGATGGCGTTCTTATAGTCCAGAATGCAGCGAAGTCGCTCCCGCCAGGTTTCCTTGTCAAGAAGTTCGCCGGCCCTGATGCCTGTCCGGGCTACTTTGTCGGCATAGGCTGGGCCTATGCCCTTGCCGGTAGTGCCGATTGCTTTTCCAGCACGTAATTTCTCTTCCAGACCATCGAGAAGCAAATGGTAGGGCATAATCAGGTGAGCCCGGTCACTCACAATTAGTCGGGTGGTATCCACCCCGTGCTGGTTTAGCTGGTCCATCTCATCAAGCAGGACGGCAGGGTTAATCACCACCCCGTTACCTATGATAGAAGTGGCGCGGGGAGCGAAAATACCGGAGGGAACAAGATGTAATCTAAACTCTCCAAAGGGGTTGATTATAGTATGTCCGGCGTTGTCACCGCCGGAAAAACGGGCTACAATATGTGCTTCCTGGGCCAGAAGGTCAACTATCTTACCCTTGCCTTCATCCCCCCACTGGCCCCCAATAACCGCAGTAGCCGGCATCGGCTCTCCTATAAAGCTATTCTTTCTCCATGTAGGCTTTGCCCCAGCGGCGGAGCAGGTAACCGCCAGCGACAATCTCAACCGCCAGGCCAATCAATACCACCCATCCCCAAGCCATACCGAAGACTATACCCAGAATAATCCACAGCAGCACCAGTGCTGTAAGTACAGTGAGGCTGGTCTCAAAAGCTTTATCATTCATTAAAATGGCCTCCTTGTTCCGGTCTTATCTTTTACCACCACAGTTATATCACAACTAGGCGATGAATAAAAGGGGCAGGAGCCTTTAATTTTTAACCTGGGCAACGCGGTACATTCTCTGGACTACGGTGACCAGGCTGAGCAGGGCAATGATAGCCAGCGCAATGATAAGCTGGTTGAACCAGAGCCCCAGGGTTAGTAAAACGACTCTCTCCGTGCGGGTCAGTATGCCCACTTCGCATTCGAGGCCCATAGCTTCTGCCCGTGCCCGGATATAGCTCACTGATTGTGAACTGAACAGGGTGACGAAGGTTAGTATAACGGCCCATTCCTGGCTCACGAAAATAAACGATGCCGGCGGTTGGGCGAACAGGAAATAACCAACTATGCCAAGTAGCAGGGCAGCTTCTGACAGGCGGTCCAGCGTGGCATCAAGAACAGCGCCGAAACGGGTGGTTCGGCCAGTCCGCCGGGCCAGTGCCCCATCCAGAATATCAAAGAAACCGCCGAAAATGACCATGAAACCGGCAGCGATAAGGTG
>JAHJRU010000205.1 GCA_018830745.1 Chloroflexota bacterium | reverse complement strand
TAGCTTCTTTGTCATTGCGCCCCTATTCCAAACTCAGAATCCCCCTTTAATAATAGCACGTAGCTTGAACTCTAGGCAAAGCATCGGCCGCTCATTTCGCTTGGTCAACGAGTTGTTATATAATAAAAGAAGGATTGAAAAACATGAAGCTGGTAAGAGCGGAACCCCAAACTGAAATCGAAGGCAGCTTTGAAGACCTGGCGGAGACCCTGGCCATGTGGCACGCCGAGGACGCCAACCTGTACGAGGAGTTGTTCTCGCAGATGTCTCACGGCGACTGGCTGCCGGAAATCCCGCCAGAGATGTGCCTCCACATAGTGCAGGGCACCGGCTTACAGCTATTGAATGACGACGGCACGCCGGCTTCACCCGATACGGCGGTAAGCCTGGGAGAAAAAGCCTGGGAAAAGATACTTCAGATAGTCGAGCTGGAAGTAGCAGACGAATTCTAGCTCCAAAAAAGGGGCAGGCCGAATTGAATAGAGAACAATTTATCGAACTGGCCAATAGCAAACACACAGTGCCGGGGCTGCCCGGGCTGGACCCTCGCGATTTACCCGAATTAGCCGGACTAACCAATCAGCCCCGCTGGCTGAGTGACGAATACCATCAAAATGACACCGACCATCCCGGCATCAGAGAATTCCTGCTGAAAAAACAGGCAAGAGTGCAGGACCTGCAAAAGGAACGGACCTGCCTGTCCTGCCAGAGGAAGTTCGCTCCAGCCGGTGACTTTGAGCTGTACCTTTACTGCGAACTCCGCTTTCCCCCGCCGCAAGACTACTGCCCGGAGTGCCTGAATAGAATCATGCAGCTAATGGACTCGCGTGAATCTCCCGAAAGCTTCCGCTGCTGCTGACCAGCGGAGAAGGAACCAGCTACACCTTTTTAGCCGGCGCGGTGGCTCTGACCACCAGTATGGGTACGTTTCCTCCCCGCATCACTCTGTCGGTCACGCTACCAAAAGCCCATCGACTGAGACCCGACCGTCCATGCGTTGACATGGCAATCAAGTCGGCATTGATTTCGTCAGCCGCTTTAATGATCTCTTCAGCAGCACTACCAACGCTCACTCTGGTCTCAACAACCAAGCCCTGGCGTCTTAAGCCCTGACCAGCCCCCTCAAGGTAGTTCATAGCCTGCCTCTTTAGCTGCGCTATCTCCTTATCGGTGTAGGCAACATCGACATATTCCCCCTCGCCGACAATCGGGTAAATAATTGGTGATACTGCCTGGAACAGAGTAACCTCTTTAACCACCTCTGACGAAAGTTTGGACACCAATTCCTCAATATACGGCAAGGCAGCCTCACCTGCTTTAGAGCCATCCAGTGGAACCAGTATTCTCTCCTGCATTTTGCCTCCTCCTTTCAGGATTAGTTAGCTCACCTGCTAAGAATTATTCTAGTCTCATTTCACTAAAAGTCAATATCTGAAACAGGTGGAATGCATGAGTTAGCAGAATGCAGCTATGGCATCAAACCGGTGAAATTAGAATAAGCCTTCTCGTTTCAGGCTCAGGAAGTTATCATCACCTATAATGACATGGTCAAGGACGTCTATACCCATAATTTCCCCGGCCTCAGCCAGCCTTTTGGTCAAACTGATGTCATCCTCCGAAGCCGTTGGGTCGCCCGAAGGATGATTGTGAGCCAGGATTACCGAGGCAGCACTACCGGCGATAGCCTCCTTGAACACCTCACGGGGATGGACGATGCTGGCATCCAGACTGCCTACGGAAACTTCTGAGGCTTTAATCAGCTGATTTCTGGTATCCAGCAGAAGCACTACAAAGTATTCCTTCTTTTTGTCCTTCAACCTGCCCTTCAGCAGGGCTACCACGTCCTCGGGGGTCTTTACCACTGGCTTCTTACCTGTCTCGGAGTAGCCATCCAGACGGTTAGCCAGCTCAAAGGCGGCCTTAATCTGCGCCGCCTTGGCTAAACCTATCCCTTTTATCTGGGACAGCTCCTCCACGGATGCACCGGCAATCCCCTTAAGAGTGCCAAACTGGCTCAGCAGCCTCTGCCCGGTGACCATCACCGACTCCCCAGCCACCCCGCGGCCCAGAATCACCGCTAAAATCTCCTGCGCCGAAAGAGCCTCCGCACCATATTTTTGCAGCCTTTCCCGTGGGCGCTCAGAGAGCGGCAGATCATGAATGGTAAAAGATTCCTTGGTCAACACTACCTCCAAAACCCAGTTTCTAAGCGCCAGGTCTGGTGACGGAGAAGTCCGCTATCAGCTAGACGAAGCTCCCACCAGCTCCAGCGGCATTCCTGCCTTTTCTTTCGGAGGAACAGGCTGGTTCAGACTCTCTCGCCACGAGGCGTTCAGGCCATCCATATCAAATCCGTAGACCTCCTCCAGGGCAGCATCATAGCCGCTCCCATCCCTGAAGGTAAGTAATAAGTCAAACATCCGGCTCTGCCCATAACCATCGACGAGAAAATCAATCACGCTGTAACTCTGGGCATAGGATAACGACGACTGCTCGGGATGAGCCGAAAAGGGGCTGGACAGGCTGCGCACGGAAATTAGGCCGCCCTCCGCAGCCGCCATCTGCAGAATAGCAACGTAACCCGGCTCAAGGGAGCCCTCGGCATACATAGCCAAGCCTTCGTTAAGCCAGGTAGGTAACTCGGTATAGGGGTTGAAGGTCATCTGGTGGACCACCAGGTGCGCCAGCTCATGAGACATGGCTCTCTTCCCCCAGTCAAGCTGTTCCGGGGCAATACCGATAGCAATACGACCAAACCTGGTGAAGGCTATCCCGCCAGTCCATTCCTGAGGAAAGATTAAAGAGCCCTGCAGGGCGCGGGCGTCAGCGTATATATAAATGTCAACCGGCTTCTCCAGTGCTGCGCCGGTATCTGCCGCCAGTCGGTTTAGCGTCTCTTGAGCCGCCACCATAAGTTCCCGGGCAAACGAGTTATCCCCCTTATACCAGTACAGCGTTACCTTCCCCTCCGTCAGGCTTTCCCAGGAGTAACGGGTATCATCGAACTGTACTCGGGCGGGATCGGTCTCTACCCGGTTGCCCTGGGCATCTTCTACGGTCCACCAGTAGGATACACCAGCCCCGGGGGGTAGTCCGCCGGTCCTCCTCATATCCCACGTCCAGTCCGCCTCGATGGTAGCCGCCGGCTCAAATTCGATGTTGGCTTCGCTGGTCACCCGGGCAAAACTCAAACGGTCGACAGTGTAATGCAGACGAATATCGGTAATGTTGACATTGCTCCTGGCTGTTATGCCAAAGGAAAGTTCCGCCGGAAACTCCGTATGCGTAGAGGTATCCAGCACGGCTAGCCCACCCTGTGCCTGAGCCGAAAATGGGCTTATAGCCGATAAAAGTAGCCAGATAACTAAACCCCACAGAACTACTTTCTTAACCATTTCCCCTCCCCATTCTAGACCTGAGATAGGTCGTTATAAAACCGTCCAGCCCACCATCGAGCACGGCATCGACATCACCGAGCTGGTAATCAGTCCGGTGGTCCTTTACCATCTTGTATGGATGAATAACATAGCTCCTTATCTGATTACCCCAGCCGGCATTGATACGCTTCCCCTTAAGACTGGCCCTCTCCTCTTCCCTCTTCTCCAGTTCCAATTCCAGCAGGCGAGACTGCAGTATCTTCATGGCGCTTTCCTTATTCTGATACTGAGACCGCTGGCTCTGGCAGGTCACGGTTATCCCCGTGGGCAGATGGGTAAGCCTCACCGCACTGCTGGTCTTCTGCATATGCTGTCCGCCGGGCCCACTGGAGCGAAACACTTCCACCTTCAAATCATCCGGCCCAATGCTTACATCCACGTCACCCTCAGCCTCGGGCATAACCTCAACCAGCGCAAAAGACGTATGCCGGGCATGGTCAGCATCAAAGGGAGAAAGACGAACCAGGCGGTGGACACCATGCTCTGATTTCAGGTAGCCGCAGGCAAAATCGCCCTCAACACTGATAACGGCGCTCTTTACCCCCGCCTCCTCACCCGGGGAGACGTCCAGTACCTCAGACTGATAACCACGGCGCTCAGCCCAGCGGAGGTACATCCTGAGCAGCATTTCCGCCCAGTCCTGGGACTCAGTGCCCCCCGCCCCGGCATGAATAGCCAGGATAGCATTACGGGCATCGTACTCACTGGTGAAAGCCGCCTCCAGCTCCAGTTCATCCAGCCTGGAAGACGCCCCCCCTATCTCCAGTTCAATCTCCTCTGCCAGCGAACTATCTTCACCAGCCAGGGGTAGCAACTCCACCAAATCAGCCATCCTCTTCTCCATCCCCCTCCAGCGGTCTACTACCTTCCTCTGCGCGGATAAGCGCTGCATAATACGCTGTGCTTTCGCCCGGTCTGACCAGAAATCAGACTGGGCGGACTGCTCCTCCAACCGGGCGATCTCCTTTTCTTTAGCGGCTACGTCAAAGATGCACCAGCGCCATGGAAACTCTGCCCTGTAAATCCTTCAGCCGATCAGTTAGCTCCTGCATTCCATCCCACTCCGTACTTTGCTTTGAGCGCCCACCTCATATACTACCGCACTCTTCCCCGATTTCAAGTTCCCGCCGGCAGCCAGATGAGCCAGCCGCGTAGGTTCCGGCAGTCTGAAGCCGCGGCAGCACTCCAGCACCCAGTGTATGGCATTTTCAAGGTCGATTCTATGACCTACGGAAACATAGATGGGTTTGACCCCGGCTCTGGTGCGCAGTACCGCCCCAATAACCTCACTCCCGTCCAGTAAATCAGTATAGCTGCCCGGCTCACTACCGGGTATATCATGCTCACCACACAGCCTTGATTTAGCGCAGCCGATGGTGGGCGTATCCAGCAGGAGCCCCAGGTGAGAAGCCAGGCCTATCCGGCGGGGATGGGCCACTCCCTGACCATCAACAAGAATAAGCTCAGGAGTAATGGCCAGTCCCTGGCAGGCAGACAGTATCAACGGCGACTCCCGAAACGATAGAAGCCCCGGGATGTATGGAAGATTAAGACGGTCACTAACTACCCTTGTTTCCACCAATTCGAGTTCAGGATAGCT
>JAHJRU010000204.1 GCA_018830745.1 Chloroflexota bacterium | reverse complement strand
TCCGCCGTTACCTCGAAGTAGCCATGCGCTCCGGCGCCCTTGGCATGGACAACACGCTCCGGGATACGTTCCCGATCAAAGTGCCCGAGCTTTTCCAGCAGGTGAGTATCCTGCATGAGGATAGGGCCGGGATTGCCCGCAGTCTTGGAATTCTGGTCATTATCGACTGGGGACCCAAAACCAGTAGTGTAGACTTTCTTCTCTTCTGCCATGGTCTGCCTCCTTCGAATCAGTTTTACACTGATTGTATACATAGTATTTTACCAAATTTTAGAAGTTTGCCGCCACTCATCGCCAACATTACCTGGGAGCTATCCCGGCAGCGGCGGGGAAATGCCCGCCTCGTGTTGAAGGAGTCGAAGGGCTGGCTACGGCAGGGAATGTGTTTCTGCGGTCGGTGCGGTCACGTGTTGAAATGCTTGAGGAAGAAACCTAAAGAACCGCGCTATTATGCTTGCCGCGGCCGGGTACAACACCGTGTGACTAAGGATGGAGGTGAGCGCTGCAATCTGCCGTATGTCAGCGCGGACTGGCTGGAGTGGGGCGTATGGAAAAAGGTTAAAGCGGTGCTGAATAGCTCCGTGTCACTGAATTTAGCATCTTTGGTGAAATAGGCAAGGAATATGTCCCTGCAGGATTTAACGCCTGGCGGGAATGCGATGGTGAACTTGCTATCGGCGAAGTCACTGAAATGGACCGTTTTCGGATTGAAGGAACAGATCTGGCAATGAGAGGTATTGATGCCCCGACTGGTTTCTGGGTATGTGATGATCTGCAAAAGCGGGATGAAACGATAAAGAGGAACATAAGGTCTATATTGCAGCTATTTAATATCAAAGTGCTTGTTCATCCGGAGCGCATCGAGATTAAAGGAGCCACACCGACACAGATATTGGATAATTCAACCGAAGATGAACCTGAAGCTGCGCTCATTATCAGTTCCCCCTCTCCTTCAAAGGAAAGGGGATACAAGGAGTGAGGTGGACAGCTAATTTGATAAGTAATCTTGGCTATAGCCCACTTTCGGTGATATAATCGCAAGCAGATGATAGATAATAAAAAAATAATCGCCGTCATCGGGGGTGGTCAGTGTTCCTCAGAGACGGCTAAGCTGGCCGAGGACGTGGGACGCAAACTGGCTAAACGTGGTGCCGTCCTGATTTGCGGCGGCCTGGGTGGGGTTATGGAAGCTGCCTGTCGCGGAGCCAGCGCCGAAGGCGGGATGACCATTGGCATCCTATCGGGGGAAAGCCGCCGGTCAGCTAATCCCTATGTGCAAATACCTATCGTTACCGGCATGGGCCATGCCAGAAACGTGGCGGTGGTAAAATCAGCCCAGGCGGTTATCGCCATCGACGGCAGCTACGGCACTCTCTCCGAGATAGGCCACGCCCTGCAAAACGGCATTCCGGTCATCGGACTGGGCACGTGGTCGCTATCCCGGAACGGCCAGCCGGATAAGGCTATCATCGTGGCAAAGAACCCGGCTGAAGCAGTGGAAATAGCCCTGGATTCATCTCGCGACTGAAAATCAACTTACCTTAAGGAGTGAGAAAGTGGCTAATATAAAAAATATAATCGCCCGAGAAATCCTGGATTCCCGCGGCAATCCAACATTAGAGGTTGAGGTTGAGCTATCTGATGGTTCAATAGGCAGCGCCGCCGTGCCCTCCGGTGCCAGTACCGGAACGCATGAAGCGGTGGAATTAAGAGATGACGATGCCGCCAGATATAACGGCAAGGGCGTTCTTCAAGCCGTAGCCAACGTCAACCAGCATATTGCTCCGGTGGTGGTCGGGAAGTCAGCCACCGACCAGGAAGCCATTGACCGCCAAATGATAGCACTGGATGGCACGGATAATAAGTCGCGCCTCGGGGCGAATGCTATCCTGGGAGTATCGCTGGCGATAGCCCGTGCCGCCGCAGAATCCGAAAATATGCCTTTGTACCTTTACCTGGGAGGTAGCAGTGCCGATACCCTGCCGGTGCCGATGCTGAATATCCTGAACGGCGGCAAGCATGCCGCCAATTCCACCGATTTCCAGGAGTTCATGATAATGCCCGCCGGAGCCGCCAGCTTCCATCAGGCACTGCAAATCGGCGCCGAGGTCTACCAGTCCCTGAAAAAAGTGCTCAAGGGGAAGGGGCTGGACACCAATGTAGGCGACGAGGGCGGCTTTGCCCCACCGGGTCTGTCCAACGTAGAGGCAGCCGAAGCGGTATTGCAGGCAATTGAATCTGCCGGCTACCAGCCAGGTAAGGACTGTTTCCTCGCCCTGGACCCGGCAGCCACCGAATTCTACGAAAACGGAAAATATATGCTGTCCCGCGAAAACGCTGCCCTCACTACCGGGGAAATGGTCGATTATTATGTTAAGTGGGCGTCCAGCTACCCCCTGCTCAGTATTGAAGATGGACTGGCTGAAGACGACTGGGACGGCTGGCAGCTTATAACCGGGGAACTGGGGAAAAAAGTCCAGCTGGTGGGTGATGACCTCTATGTCACCAACGTCGACCGCCTCAGTCGCGGCATCAGCCTGAAAGCCTCTAACTCCATCCTCATAAAGCTGAACCAGATTGGCACCCTCACCGAAACGATTGCCGCCATCAAGATGGCACAGCAGGCGGGCTGGACAGCCATCGTCAGCCACCGCTCCGGCGAAACCGAAGATACCACCATTGCCGACCTGGCGGTGGCTCTGAATACGGGCTTGATTAAAGCCGGCGCCCCTTGCCGCTCAGAGCGCACCGCCAAGTATAACCGCCTCCTCAGAATAGAAGACCAGCTGGGGCAAAGCGGCCGTTTTGCCGGAATCGAGGCATTCTATAACCTAGAAAGCAGAGGATTATGAAAGAAGTCTACCACGGCATTTACCAGCTACCAATACCCTTGCCCAATAGCCCCCTGGGGCATATAAACGCCTACCTGATTCAGAGCGATAACGGATATCTCCTGGTTGACACCGGTTGGGATACCGATGAAGCATTCAGTGCTCTGAAAGCACAACTGGCCGAGATTGGCGCCCGCCCGGAAGAAATCTCCCAGATAGTTATCACTCATATCCACCCGGACCACTACGGCCTGGCCGGCCGATTGAAGCAGCTCTCCCGGGCTGAAATTGCCCTGCATCAACGGGAGAAGGAGCATATCAGGACAAGGTATATCAATATGGACGAACTTCTGGAGCAGTTAGCCCGGTGGTTAGCCACTAACGGGGTGCCGGCAGACGAGTTGCCTGACCTCCAGATTGCCTCGACCCCGGTAGCCAGATTCGTTGTTCCCACCTCGCCGGACGTCACCCTTCACGGCGGAGAAACCATTACGGCCGGTGTCTTTAACTTTGAAGTGTTGTGGACGCCGGGCCATTCTCCTGGGCATATCGTTCTTTATGACTCGAATCGGAAAATCCTGATATCAGGCGACCACGTTCTGCCACACATTACTCCCAATGTCGCCCTGCATCCCCAGTCAAGCAGAAATCCGCTGAATGACTATATAAATTCCCTGAACCAGATAAAGCAACTGGAGGTTGAGCTTGTCCTGCCCGGTCACGAGCAACCCTTCAACAACCTGTCCGAAAGAATCGACCAGATAGTCAGCCATCACCACGAGAGGAACTCCGAGATTCTTGATATTCTGGGGAATAAGACTAAAACCGCCTATCAACTGACGACGGAAATAATCTGGATGCCCGATACCAGAGCCAGCCGGTGGCATGATTTAGCCCCGCTGGACCGTCGACTTGCCATCCTGGAAACCATCTCCCACCTGGAGTTCATGAGGTTTGAAGGGCGGATTGACAAACTCTCGCGGGATGGGGCTATATACTACCAGCTACCTGATATTGGAGCCAAAAACTGAACTAATGAAGCCTATAGGCATTACCACCACCGTACCGATAGAAGTGCTGCTCTCCGCTGGCTATCAGCCGGCTGACCTGAACAATGTCTTTATCAATGACCCGAATCCGGAAAGGCTAATCAACATCGCCGAGAGAGCAGGCTTCCCCTCGAACTGCTGCAGCTGGATAAAGGGCATCTACGGTGTCTGTATGGAGCACGGCATTGACACTATCCTCTGTGTCACCAACGGCGATTGCTCCAATACCGTCATGCTGATGGAAGTGCTCAAACTAAAAGGGCTCAGGGCTATCCCCTTCGCCTACCCGGATGAACCCGATGCGCGGCGGATGCGCTCCTCTTTGCAGGCGCTGGCAGAATCCCTGGGCACCACCCTGGAAGCCGCCGACCGGGTCAAAGACAAATTGAAGTCGTGTCGCCAGCTAGCCCTGGAGCTGGACCGGCTGACCTGGCAGGATGGGCTGGTCAGCGGACTGGAAAACCATCTCTGGCTGGTATCCACCTCTGACTTCAATCAGGACTCAACCCGGTACCGCCACCAGCTAGGGGAACTGCTGGTCGAGTGCCGTAAGCGCCAGCCCTACCCTAAAGACTGGCTCCGGTTAGCCTATATTGGCGTTCCCCCGGTTTACGCCCGGGAACTCTACCCTCACGTTGAAGATAACCAGGCCAGAGTGGTATTCAATGAGATTCAGCGCCAGTTCGCCATGCCGCAACCGGGCGATTCACTCGCCACTCAATACTGCCATTATACATACCCCTACTCCATATTCGGACGGGTCAAAGACATCATCAGGGAAATCAAGCGGCGCCGTGTCGACGGGATTATTCATTATGTCCAGGCCTTCTGCCATCGCGGTATTGGTGATATAATCTTCAGAAATACCATGGAATCGCCCATGCTGACTCTGGAAGGACATGACGAGTTCCATTTGACACAACATCTGAGAACCAGGGTTGAGGCTTTCCTCGACATGTTATCGCGCCACCCACGAAGCGCAGATATTAATCAGGAGGTGCAACAATGACAACCAGAATCGGAATCAATGGCTTTGGGCGCATCGGAAGACTAACCCTGAGGTCGACTATCCAGCGCCACAGTGGCCAACTTGAGGTAGCTGCTATCAATGACCTGACTGATACCAAGACCAACGCCCATCTGCTGAAATGGGACAGCACCTACGGCCCCTACTCCGGCAAAGTGGAGGCTGGCGCGGATACCATTATGGTTGATGGTAAGGAGATAAAGGCATTTTCGGAAAGCGACCCCGAAAAAATACCCTGGGGTGATTACGGTATCGATATCGTTATTGAGTCAACGGGACGGTTCAATGACGGCACCAAGGCAGCGGCGCACATGAAAGGTGGGGCTAAAAAGGTGCTGATATCGGCTCCGGCCAAGAACGAGGACATAACCATCGTCCTCGGGGTCAATGAAAACCGCTATGACCGCAAAAAGCACCACGTTATCTCCAACGCTTCGTGCACCACCAACGGCCTGGCCCCGATGGTCAAGGTATTGCACCAGAGCTTCGGGTTGAGCAAGGGGCTAATGACCACCACTCACGCCTATACCAATGACCAGAAAATCCTGGACGTATTCCACAAGGACCTGCGCCGCGCACGAGCGGCGGGACTGAACATAATACCCACCACTACCGGTGCCGCTTATGCCGTATCGCTCGTTTTACCGGAGCTGGCGGGCAAACTGCATGGCATGGCTTTCCGGGTTCCGACCCCCACCGTCTCCGTGGTTGACCTTGTAGCCAACCTGGAGAAAGAGGTTACCGTAGAGCAGGTAAACGCCGCCTTCAAGATGGCTGCCGAAGGACCGCTAAAGGGGATACTGGAATACTGCGAGGAGGAGCTGGTGAGCATGGACTTCAAGGGCAACCCCCATAGCTCCATCATTGACGCCCAAAGCACCATGGTCATTGGCGGCGATATGGTCAAGGTCATCGCCTGGTATGATAACGAATGGGGCTACAGCTGCCGCCTGGCTGACCTGGCCGACTTCCTGGTAAAGCAAGGCTTGTAGTACTATACGGGGAGTTGACATCCGCCGACAGGTATGCCTAAAATGGTTAAACTAATAAAGCGAGGTGGAAGATGAAGTTAGTGGTTATAGGTTTGGGACAGGGCGGTTCCAGGGTTGCTGACGAGTTCGCCCACCTGAACAACAGAGCCAAGTCTGAACGCAAGATAGAGATAACCCCAGGAGTATTTGCCGTAAACACTGATGCCGCCGACCTGAGTGGGCTACGCCATATAGGAACCAGCTACCAGAGCCGAATCCTCATTGGCGGCAGAAAGGCCGGCGGCCACGGCGTGGGCAAAATAAACGAGATGGGGGCTGAGATAGCCAAAGCTGATGGCGACAAGGTTATCGATG
>JAHJRU010000203.1 GCA_018830745.1 Chloroflexota bacterium | reverse complement strand
TTTAGGTAAGTTTATATTTTGACATTCAATGTGGGAAGTTATTTCCATCCCAACCTACTGAGGCAATAAACCGAGGAATATCTGGGCTGAACTGAATCTGGATTAACCTGAGCGCCGTACCGATTACCCCAGCATACCCAGGAATATGCCAGCCACTACCGAAGTGCCAATCGCCCCGGCCATATTGGGGCCCATGGCATGCATTATCAGGAAGTTCCTGGGGTTGGCTTCCTGCCCCATTTTCTGCACCACCCGGGCCGACATCGGGATAGCCGATACTCCAGCGGCGCCAATCATGGGGTTTATTTTCTCTTTCAGGAACAGATTGACGAATTTGGCGGTAAGCAGTCCCCCAGCGGTGGAGAAAGAGAAAGCCACCACTGCCAGAGCCACAATTGCCAGGGTCTGCGGGGCAAGAAACACCTGGGCCGGCATCAAAGACCCCACGGTCACTCCCAGGAGAAAGGTAAGGGAGTCAAGGAACACGCCCCCGGCTGACTGAGCCAGCCTATCGGTAACTCCGCTGGCACGCAGGAGGTTGCCGAACATAAACATGCCAATCAGGGGAACCGACTTGGGCACGAGTAGAGCAGCAACCACAAATACAATTATCGGGAAGAGTACCACTTCCAGTCGGGAGACCTGCCGCACCTGCGGCTTCATGAATATCGCCCGTTCTTTCCGGGTGGTCAGCAGCTTGATAATCGGGGGCTGGAGAATGGGCACCAGCGCCATGTAGGAGTAAGCCACCAGGGTAACCGGACCCAGAATTTGCGGAGCCAGGGCAGCGGTGAGGTAAACCGTGGGCGGACCGTCAGAGCCACCAATAATACCAACAGCAGCCGCCTCATTAATGGTGAACCATCCTGATAGGTGAGCGATAAGAAATACAACGAACACGCCCAGTTGGGCCATGGCACCAAAGAGAAAAGATATAGGGCGAGCGATGGTGGGGGAAAAATCGGTCAGGGCGCCCACCCCGAGGAAAATGAGCAGCGGAATTAGCTCGGTCTCAATGCCGTAGGTGTAAAGTATGTTCAGCAGCCCTATTCTCCCGTCGGCTACCGCCTTTATCAGCTCATGTAGCGTACCTACCTCCGCCGGGAAACCCTCCGGGGTATATATCATCATGCCGCCAAGAGGGAGATTGACCATTAATACGCCGAATCCTATGGGCACCAATAAAATGGGCTCCATCTTCCGGCCAATGCCGAGATAAATAAGGAGCCCGCCAAGAAAAAGCATTAACAAGTTGCCCCAGGTCAGTAACCCAAAGGCAGTTTCATACAGACCGAACACTTATTCCTCTTTCACCTGAAATTTTTGCACCACCAGCCCCACTATCCAGGCTACCAGAGCCAGGACCAGCAAAACAAATATGGTCACGCCAAAACCGCCGCCCGCCACCTTAGCCACCAGATTCCAGTCAATCACCTTAAACCTCGCTTGATTTGCCAGTATATGTCGTTTAGAATTCGATGACGGCTACCAGGTCGCCCGCCTGAACCGTCTGCCCGGAGGAAAGGTTTATCTCCGTAACCTTGCCGTTTACCGGAACCAATATCGGATTCTCCATCTTCATCGATTCCAGCAGGCAGAGGACATCCCCCTCTTTTACCTCATCACCCGCCTTAACATTGACACTTATTACCGTTCCGGCTATGGGAAACTCCACTCTCTCCTGTGCCAATTCCCGTTCTCCTTTCACGTTTTAGGTTATAAAAATAGGACGGCTAACCTGAAATTCACGATTTTATTGTTTTATTTTGAAGTATTTAAATAGTATTAGTTATCTACTCTATTCCGCTAATGGCCTCTACAGGTGCTGGATGCACAATCTCGCTCTCTGATTCAATTACAATCTCACCATCTTCCACATCAATTTTAACTGCCGATATATAGCTATGTATTTTCCTAGTAACTGGAAGACCCATCTCGTCCTCAATAGCCCTTCTTATTTGGTCTTTTAAATCCTGTGAGCAGTAAACAGTCAATAGTTTCTCAGATGTAATTACACTAAGGACACCCCTCATTTTACTGATAGCTCTAATAATATCGGGGGTAATTTCGTCTATTTCAACCTGAACTTCAAAAACCCGCTCAAAAACCTTGAATTCTTTTCGGAGCACAGCCTCGGAAAGTTTATTTTCCACCATGTCCTGAATCACGCGGCGCAGCGGACGAGCTCCAAATACCTCATCGTAGCCCTTATCTCCCAGGACATCTTTAGCCGCATCCGTTACCTCCAGCTTTATCCCCTTCTCCGTCAACTGCTCAGTCACCGATTTCAGCATCAAATCAACAATCTGCCGGATGTGCTCTTTATTCAGAGAATGGAATACCACCACGCCATCGATACGGTTGAGAAACTCCGGACGGAAGGTTTTCTTCAGCTCACCAAGCAGCTTCTCCTTCATCCTCTCATGGCCCATTTGTTGAGCCTTAGTCTCGTCGCTATGAGAGGCAAATCCAATGTTGCTCCCCTTGCGGATTAGCTCAGCCCCGATGTTGCTGGTCATCACGATAATGCTGTTGCGGAAATCAACCCTCCGCCCCTTGGCATCGGTCAAATGGCCATCATCGAATATCTGAAGGAGGAGGTTGAAGACATCCGGGTGAGCCTTTTCAATCTCGTCAAGGAGTATACAGCAGTACGACTTGCGCCTTACTGCTTCTGTTAACTGCCCGCCTTCGTCATAGCCAACATATCCCGGCGGAGCACCAACCAGACGCGATACGGCGAACTTCTCCATAAACTCGGACATATCCAGCCTGATAAGGGTATCCTCATTGCCAAACATAAACTCGGACAGCGCTCTGACCAGTTCCGTTTTGCCCACGCCGGTGGGACCGAGGAAGACAAAGTTGCCTATGGGATGCCGCGGGTCTTTAAGCCCGGCCCGGGCTCGCCTCACCGCCTTACTGATAGCAGTGATGGCTTCATCCTGCCCGATAATGCGCTCGTGCAGCTTTTCCTCCATATTGAGGAGGCGGCTGGTCTCATCACCGGCCAGCTGTACCACCGGCACGCCGGTCCACATACCAACTATCTCAGCGATATGCTCGGCAGTTACCACCGGTTCTTCCTGCGCCTGCTCCGCCTGCCACTCCGCCTCCAGCTTCTTAATATTCTCCGCAATCTGAATCTCCCTCTCGCGCAGTTCAGCGGCACGGTCATACTCCTGCGCCGCCAGAGCGGTATCTTTATCCCGGCGGGCGCTTTCCTCCATCTTTCTGGCTTCTTTCAGGCTTATGGGTATGGTGTGGGATTTAATCCTTACCCTTGAGGCTGCCTCATCAATCAGGTCGATAGCCTTATCCGGCAGGAACCTGTCCGGTATGTACCTCGTCGCCAGGTTCACCGCCGACTGAATCGCCTCGTCACTTATAGTCAGCTTGTGATGTTCCTCATAGCGCTCCTTGACGCCGCGCAGGATGTCCAGCGCCTGGTCAACAGAAGGCTCCTCCACTAAAACGGGCTGAAAACGGCGTTCCAGCGCCGCATCACGCTCCACATACTTGCGGTAATCATCCAGGGTGGTAGCGCCAATGCACTGCAGCTCACCGCGCGCCAGCGAGGGCTTGAGCAGATTAGCCGCATCAACCGCCCCTTCGGCGGCACCGGCGCCAACAATGGTATGGAACTCATCGATAAACAGCACGCAGTTTCCCGCCGCCTTTATCTCATCGATGATTTTCTTCATTCGTTCTTCAAACTCACCGCGGTACTTTGTACCGGCAACTACGGCGCCCATGTCCAGGGTGATTAAGCGCTTGCCTTCTAAAGTCTCGGGGATATCGCCCTCGGCAATACGGTGAGCCAAACCTTCTACAATGGCTGTCTTGCCCACGCCAGGCTCACCAATAAGGGCGGGATTATTCTTGGTACGGCGGCTGAGAATCTGAACCACCCGCTCTATCTCTTTAGCGCGCCCAATCACCGGGTCCAGTTTCCCGGCCCGAGCGGCGGCGGTTAAATCGATGCCCAGCTGGTCTAAAACCGGGGTACGGCTGGCGGTGCGTTGCGCCCGGGTACGGGGCACACCCTGATTGATAACCTGGGCGGTTTCGGTGCGCACCTGCGCCAGGGTCATGCCGAAGCTATTAAGCACGCTGGCGGCTGTACCGTCTTCTTCGCGGAGTAGCCCCAGTAACAGGTGTTCCGTGCCGATATAGTTGTGTCCGAGCTGTCGCGCTTCATCTATAGCCAGCTCTATTACTCGCTTGGCTCTGGGGGTAAGTCCGGTCTCTCCGCTGGCTGGCTTGGTTCCACGCCCGACGACAAACTCCACCGCCTGACGAACCTTGCCCAAGCCCACGCCCAGGCTGATAAGAACTCTGGCGGCTACCCCTTCCTCTTCCCGCACCAGTCCGAGCAGGATATGCTCGGTGTCAATATAATTATGGTTCAGGTGCTGGGCTTCCTCCTGGGCTGCCGTCAGTACCCTGCGTGCTCTTTCGGAAAATTTCTCAAATCTACTGGCCATATCTCAACCTCAATAATGTCCGCTACTTACATCATATAGCAAACCCGGCCAAGAATTCAAGATGAGGGGTACTATAGTCTCCTGGCAGTGGCATATTTTCCACAAGGAGTCGCCCCCTCAGTATCGTCTGCGCTGGAGCGTTTCACTTCCGTGTTCGGGATGGTAACGGGTGGGTCCACTCCGCTCTAACCGCCAAGAGACAGTTTATATTATAGCATATTTGTAAATATAAAAAAAGCCAAAAACAGGGAATCCGGGGTTTTTCTTCGTACTACCTGGAGGGAGGGTGTGTTAATCCCTCTCAGTCTCCCTTTACGAAAGGGAGAGGCTTAGGTGTCCCCCTTTTCCTGGGTGGGATGTGGTTTAGAGTTTAGTATTTATAATAGATTTACCTCACCGGCTGTTATATACTGGAAGGCAAGGAGATTACGGTATGGAACAGACATTTGAAGCTACCATTGAAAAACGCGATAAATGGTACATCGGATGGGTAGAGGCTGTCCCCGGGGCTTTCAGCCAGGGCAGGACTGTTGAAGAGGTGGAGGAAAACCTGAAGGAAGCAGTGCAGCTCATACTGGAAAGCCAGCGGGAACTGAGAGACAAGGGGACAAGCAGGGAAACCCTGAAGCGAAGAATCCAGGTTCAAGTGTAGCTCGATGAAACGCCGTGACCTCATCGGCCATCTGAGAAAAGAAGGCTGCGTTCTCCGTCGCCAAGGTTCCAAACATTCTGTTTTCTTTAATCCGGAAAACGGGCATCTCGCTACCGTCCCCAGGCACAGGGAAATAGAAATTCTCCTGGCAAGAAAAATATGCCGTCAACTAGATATCGCTCTACCCAGGTCAGGAGCTTAGCTGGCACCCCCTTTATCCCCCTAGAGGGAAGCCCCAAGCAATAAATCCGAACTAAATCCCTCTCAGTCTCCCTTTACGAAAGGGAGAGGCTTACGTTTCCCCCTCTTTCAAAGGGGGACTAAGGGGGATTTCCGCAGCCGGGGCCTGGAGGGGAAGAAAAAGAAAGAGGGGCTGGTGTGCTTCTTGGACACTAGGCTACGAGAGCTGGTGGTGCTATAATAAACAAAAAATCGGGAATGACAGACATGAGTACGATACAAGTGGATAATGAGAGAGAAGAGAAAGAAATGATGCTTATGAATGAAGAAAAAGCACTAACGAGGGGCTTCTTGTTTGCTTGTACTAGCGATACAGAAGAAGAATGTTTTAATAGAATGTTGTTTGCAACAGAAAAAGCTTATGGCCCAATAGTAATTAGAATCAGGAAGGGTGACCTTCTTTTTCTTAATAATATGGATACTGATGTGCTTCATGGCATATTTAGGGCTGTTTCGGAAGGCTTTTTCACAGTAGAAGCTGGTATTTTTAATAGAAAATACCCTTATCAGGTAAGAATTGAATATCTTGGCAATAAAATAAAAGTAAGTAATGCAAAAAAAATTCTGAATAAATTTGGTGTAAAGAGGAATAAACCCCTCTTCAAAGATAAACTAACGGAGTTTTTAAATATGTTCATGAGTGCACCAAGGGAGATAGATTTTGTAAAAAGCCCACTGGATTCAATATCCCGAAATATGATATGTGAACAAATAGAAGGTATCAAAAATAGCACATCTAAAATAGATATTGAAGAGGAGATTCCTCTTATTGAAGCAACTACATTCTGGGATTTCCCTAGGCAGAGTTATGGTCTTACGCCTAAAGGTGACAACAAGTACGCCGGAGTTACTCCTGCACTAATAATATACAATATGGTCTGGCGATACACTGACCCAGGAGAATTGGTTATTGATCCCATGTGTGGAAGTGGAACAACCATAGATGTATGCAAAGAAGAAAAGAGAATGGCAATAGGGTATGACATACATCCAACAAGAAAAGATATCATAAAGAATGATGCCAGGAACATACCTCTCGAAGACAATTCGGTAGACATGGTTTTCATTGATAGTCCATACGGTGACAACATCAAATATAATGAAGAGTTAAAAAATATAGGTAATATCTCAAGCGAATCGGAAGAGTTTTACGATGAATTAGAGAAAGTAATGGAAGAATCGCACAGGATTCTAAAAGAAGGGAAGGTATTAGGCTGGTTAATTGGTGACCAGTGGGTCAAGAAGATGTTCACTCCTGTAGGTCTCAGGATATATGAAAGGTTGTGCCGGCACTTCGAACCCGTTGATATTATTTGTGTCAACAGGCCGATGGCACTATCCGCATCCTCGAAGTCCTCCAACCCTATGTGGGGCAGAAGGTGATTAGATAGGGGGACTCAGGGAAACACACTTTGCCTTTATCCACTCCCAATAAGGATTCCCGTGATTGAAAAAGGCTTTAAAATTATCTTTCAACCACTCATAATAATCATCCTCGACATACTGGCAAAAGACCTCGATGAGTGTTTCCTTCGGAATAGTCGGTGGGATTTCTAGGTCATAATCCTCAAGTTGATAATCTAGGAATTCTTCGACGACTGCTCTATCAAGCATAGCTCACCTCAATCATGAAGATAACTTGTCTAGGAGAGCCTGTACGACACCACATGCAACAACTCGGCGACTGAGTCAATTTCTGACAGGTCATTCACGAACAATCTAGCTTGGAAATCTCGTCCAAATCCACCGTGTGTAGCAGTTCTCGGTTTTATGTGTAGGCGTGAGTATTTGACTAGAGTATCAGGTTCTCCCAGGCACCACACCTCTATACGGCTCATCCTTTTCCTGTGGTTAACATATGCGAAGCGCTTTCTGCCTTCCTCAAAGAAGCAGCACCACTTCAATGATTGCGACCTTTGTAAGTGCTCGATTCTCGGACGAAGGCTTTGGAAGAGAGCATCACACAGGTCGCGAGATTCTTGGCAACTTTCGCTATGGTCTGACATGGGTTATCAAATTACTCCGATATTCTTAGCCTTCTTGCGATTCCTATGATTTGGCCTAAATTATAGCACTTTTATTAACCATCGTATAGCAACTAATATATGTTGTTTTTTGCAAGTATAAAGGGAGAGGATTGCACAGACAGGATATTGGAAAATTAAGCTCGCCTCGGATGAGGCAACTAAGCACATAAAAGTCTATTTTGTGACTCCAGATGAAGACAGAACGCTTGTGGTAAAAAAGCCAGCTAAGAAGGGGCGGGCGATAGTTGAAATTGATACGGATGGGAGTTATGTCTTGAGTGAGACTGATATTGAGGAAAGTGACAAGGTAAAGATGTTTGATAAATTTATTGATGATTTGAAAAACTTGCTTGTTTAGCAGGTGCACAACACCACAATAGTAACAAAGCTCTATCTAAATAGCCCCCATAAAACAAGAAGAGGGGCTTTTACACCCCTCTTACCAAGCGTTTTTTAATTTATTGAATATTCCGGTATCTAATGCCAATCCTGAAAC
>JAHJRU010000202.1 GCA_018830745.1 Chloroflexota bacterium | reverse complement strand
CGCCGTCAGTAACGGCGAAACGTACCTTCACTATATAGCCGTATGGGGACTCGTTAACGGTTATGCCCTGGACCGCGGGCAGTCCTCGCTGCCAGGATTCCCCTAACCCCTGATGCACAATGTCCACCACTCCGGCGCGCACAGCTGCCCGTGCCTCCATATCCAGAGGTTTAGCTGGTTGATTTGAATTCCATACCGTCCCCGAGCTGATAATCGTCACCAGCAGGGCCACCAGCACTATGGTGTAACGCATAATAGGAGACAGAGACTCTTTCTTTTCAACCCTATTGTCAATAGCCATTGATAATTCCTCACACATGCTATACTTACATCACTATAAGGGCGGGAAAGCACAAGCTGAAGGGTGATAGCACCTATATCGCCTGAGGAATAACCTATAAAACAAAGGCGACCCTGCCTTGCTTAGCTTAAACCTTTATGAAACCTTAATGAAAACTTTGTGGAATCTTTATAGTCTTTATTCCCGTCTTTATAAACCACTGGTAAACTAAGGAGCAGATGAAGTTTCTTCTCGGCCTTTTAATTGTTTTCGAGATTCTGGATGGCGTGCTGACCCATATCCTGGTGAGGGACGGACTGGCACGAGAAGGCAATCCCTTTCTGATGCCACTGGTCGGTGAGACCAACTTCCTGATAATCAAGGTGGTGGGGGTGCTTCTGGCCGCCCTGATCCTGTGGGATATTTATCAGCGGTGGCCCAGGGTGGCCCTGGCGACCACCGGGTTTTTTGTCACCGTTTACGCCGCCATTGTGCTGTGGAACGCCAGCTTCTTCCTGGCTTGAGTCCAGAAACTGCTTTTCCCAAATGCCTTAAACCGGCTGCGGCTGGCATCTGGGGCAGAAGTAAGTACCCCGACCCCGCACCACTATCCTTTCAATAGGAATACCATGAATGGGGCAGAGTTCGCCACTGAGACGGTGAGCCACCTGAAACCTGAAGTGAGCTTTCCCCACGCCGCCATCGGGACGAAAGTAGTCCTCCACACTGGCTCCCTTATCCTCAATAGCCACCCGCAATATAAGCTGGATGGCGCGGTGAAGCTGTTCTATCTCCTCCCGGGACAAGCTGTTACCCAGCCGTAGGGGGTGAATCTTGGCGGCATAGAGGACTTCATCGGCATACATGTTGCCGATGCCGGCAACGAAACTCTGGTCGCATAGCAGGGCTTTTATGGGAACGCTGCGCTTCTCCAGACGCTCCGCTAAAACCTGGGGCGTGAAGTCCGGCTCCAATGGTTCCGGTCCAAGTTTTCCGACAACCAGGCTGGCATTCGGGACAAGCCACATGCTGCCAAACTTGCGCGGGTCACGGAAATGGATAGCATCCCCATTATCCAGATGAAATATGGCGCGGACATATTTCTCCGGCTCGACTGCCTCCGGCTTTACCAGCAGGGAGCCGGTCATTTTAAGGTGGATAATAAGCACTTCGCCACCGGTCAGGCTAAGAATCATATATTTGCCCCGCCGGCTCAACTCCAGTATCCCCTGCCCCACCAGCTGCGAGCGGAACTCCTCAGCCGAAGGCTGGCGCACCATTCTGTCCCAGAGCAGGGTAATATCACTAATCCGGCGCCCGAGTACATAAGGCACCAGTTCATTCTTTATCGTTTCCACCTCAGGTAGTTCCGGCATAGACGACTATTCCATCTCTCCCCAGTTGGCACCCGCCTTCATATCCACTTTCAAGGGAACGTCAAGCTCCAGTGCGGTGGACATTATTTCCGGAACAAGCTGGTTCATTTCCTCCAGCTCGTCCTCCGGCACCTCGAACAGCAGATCATCATGCACCTGAAGCAACATCCTGCTTTTCAGCCGGCGTTTCCGCATTTCACGATCCATTTCAATCATCGCCACCTTGATGATGTCAGCCGATGTCCCCTGCACCGGCATGTTAATCGCCATGCGCTCGGCGGCTTCCCTCACCTGACGGTTACGGGAGTCAATCTCGGGTATGAACCGCCGCCTGCCAAGCAACGTCTGCACATAACCTGAACTCCTGGCCTGTTCCTTGGTATCATCAAGGTACTTCTTTACGCCGGGATACTTTTCAAAGTAGGCCGCAATAAACTGGACCGCCTCTTCCCGCGACAACTCCGTAGCCTGCTCCAGCCCGTAGTCGCTCATACCATAGATAACGCCAAAATTGACCGTCTTAGCCAGGCGGCGCATATCCGAATTCACCTGTGAGACTTCAACGCCGAAAAGCTGAGCCGCCGTAGCCGCATGGATATCCTCATCCTGACGAAAGGCATGGAGCAGCCCCTCGTCCTGCGAGAGGTGAGCCAGAGCACGAAGGTCAATCTGCGAATAGTCGCCCGCCACCAGGCGGAAGCCAGGCGGGGCAACGAAGGCCTTTCTGACCTCTTTACCCAGTTCGCCACGAATGGGAATATTCTGAAGATTGGGGTCACTGGAAGACAGCCGGCCGGTAGCTGCCCTGGTTTGATTAAAGGTGGTATGAACGCGGCCCGTCTTATGGTTGATTAGAGCGGGCAGCGCATCGATATAGGTTGACTTCAGCTTGGCCAACTGGCGGTATTCCAGAATCAATTCAATTACAGGGTGAGTGCCGCGGAGCCTCTCCAATTCCGCCGCCCCGGTAGAGTGGCCGCTCTTGGTCTTGCGGGTCGGTGCCAGATTCAGCTCCTGAAAGAGGACTGCGCTCAGCTGCTGCGGTGAGTTCATGTTGAACTGGTGCCCCACCCAATTGTAAGTCTCCGCCTCCAGCTTAAGTAACTGCTTCCCCAGGCGGTGCGCCATCTGCCACAACAGCTCAGTATCCAGGGCAATCCCGTTACGCTCCATGCTTACCAGCACCGGCACCAGCGGCATTTCAACCTCGGAAAACAACCGCCACAGACCCTGCTGATGCAATAACGGCACCAAGAAATCAGCCAGTTGCCCGGTAATATCGGCGTCAGCGCAGGCATAATCAGCCGCCTGACTCACCTCCACCAGGGACATGGGAATTTGCTTGGACCCGGAGCCGATAAGGTCTGTTATGGGCGTCATTTCTATGCCCAGCCGGGCAAAGGCAAGGCCCTTTAAGCTTAATGCTTTCTCTCCCAGAAGATAGGCGGCTACCATGGTGTCCAAACTAAGGTTTTTAACCTCTATTCCGTGCTCAGCCAGCACCACCATGTCATACTTGCCGTTATGAGCCAGCTTGGGCAGAGTCTTGTCCTCCAGAGGAAGCCTGAGTCGGTCAATAACCTGCTCCAGAGGCAATTGCGCCATCTGCCCCAGGCCAGTATGGCCAACCGGCACATAATACGACTCTCCAGGGGCGGGCGACAGGGAAACACCCACCAGCTGTGCCTCCATTGGATTCAGGCTGGTGGTCTCCACGTCAAAGACCAGATGCTCGGCGGCTGACAAACGGTTCATCAGCTCGTCCAGGGCTGAGGTGGTGTTTATGATATGATAGTCGCGCTTTACCGATGGCTTAGCCTCAACCCTGGCTGCTTCT
>JAHJRU010000201.1 GCA_018830745.1 Chloroflexota bacterium | reverse complement strand
TGTCTTAGCGCCTCATGGACGCGCACCCGATGCCGCCACCGGCATTAAACGTGTTCATCCTGACGCTATCGCATTTACAGTACAGGGAGACGGTGACATGCTGGCTATTGGCGGTGGCCCTCTTTTAGGTGCTCTAGCCCGGGGTGAAAAGATTACCATATTTATGTATAACAATGCTCACTACGCTAGTACCGGTGGCCAAATGGCACCGACTACCTTGACGGGACAAATAACGCCTACTACCCCATCGGGGCGGGACCCGACTCTCGCGGGTTATCCCATACACGCTGCCGAAATGTTAGCTCAGTTCAAAACCGTAGCTTACAGTGCCCGGGGGGCTGTCAACACCCCGGCTAATTACCAGGCAGTTAAGAGGTATATTAAAACTGCCTTCCAGAAGCAGATTGATAATATTGGCCTCAGTTATGTGGAAATCATATCCGCCTGTCCGGTACAGTGGCGCCTGACACCGTTGCAGGCGTTGAAAAGGGTAAATGAAATAATTGCCGAGTTCCCATTAGGCGAGTTCAAGAATGTAGATAGTCTTGATTAGTTCCTACTAGTTATGGCCAGGCAAAAGGATATAAACATGGCAGATAAAAGAAGAGGGGAAGTACTCTTCAGTGGAATTGGCGGTGGAGGTGTATTACTGGTGGGTGAGTTGGCGGCACTGGCAGCTAATGCTGTGTACGAGCATGTGATCTGGTTCCCCAACTATAGTGCCGCCGTTAGAGGCGGGCCTTGTTATTGCTATGTTATCTACTCTGATGAAAGAATTGCCTCCCCCGTTTTGTCTAGATTACAGACGGTAGTTGTGCTAGACCCTGCACAATTGAAGACCTGTGAGGGTAGGGTACGACCTGGTGGCAACCTCATTGTAGAAAGTACCGGGTTGCAAGAAAAGGTAGAGAGGGAAGATATAACAGTGATTGAGATTCCCGCTTTAGAGGATGCCCGGGCTATAGGTAATCCCAGAGGGGCCAATTTCATTCTTCTGGGAGCATATATTGGGATTACACAATTGCTTTCTCCCCAGCTCATTGAAAAAGACCTGGAAGCACGGTTTGGCGATAAAGCCAAGCCCAACCTGGAAGCCTTCCGGTACGGGCTGAAAATAGCCCATTAGCGGCTAAACTCAAACAAAGCGTAAATATAATATGAGGAAAATAGTTATTACCTCATCTACCTTAAGAGCTGCTGCAGTGCAATGTGACAAATTGTGGCAATAATACAGCATTCCACAGGAAGCTAATGACTCACCATTAAAGTCTTGACCTATAGTTGACAAAAGAGCTATCTGGTACTATTTTAATAGTCATATACGATTCACTTTCTTATCCTCCTTCTACCAAATAGGCCTCGGGATAGCTGGCCCGAGGCCTATTTCACTTCTACTAACGCATTTATAAGCCTGTTCCAAACCACGATTTTTCCTAAAAAGAAGTCAATTTTGCTCAGCCCAGGTTACAATAGCTTATTTCGTTGTTTATGGAGAAAAAAGAAGGGCTGAACAAACCCGATGCGGGAATGTCCAGCCCTATAAAATTATCAGCGATGTGAGACCTACCCCTTTCCTATCCTGAACATCTTTGTACCGCAGGTTGGACAAGTCCCCTGAGTCGCCGGTTTGCCATTCTTCATGGTAATAGCCTTCGAATCTTTCATCTCTTTCTTAGACCTACATTTAACACAATATGCTTGAACCATGTCTGCCTCCTTTATGTTGATTATAGTATGAACGATATCATCTGGTCGCTTGCGATGTCAATATTCTGGACACATTGTAGCTTCTAGTGTTCTATAGCCTCGGAGATAAAATGGTTCCTTTTTCCTATTGAGTATTTAAGTATTTTCCTATAACATATCTAGAATCTCTAGGTATCATCAATGATTGATACTATAAAAGGAGGGAAATGACAATGCCAAAAGTAGGTATTGTGACCGATAGCACAAACTGCCTGCCCGCGGAGCTAATCAAGGAATACGATGTACGAGTGGTACCATATCACATAATAATGGAGGGTAAGGACTACCGCGACCGAATAGATATTACTCCAGCAGAATTCTGGCAGCGATTTAGCAGTTTGAAGGAAATACCAACTACTGGCGTTCCTAGTCCCGCAGAGTTGATAAATATCTTTAACGAATTAGCTAAATCTACTGATAACATTGTATGTATACATATCTCAAAGGCAATAAGTGCTATTTATGAAACCGTAAATATAGCCAAGGAAACAGTTATGGAGCAACATCCGAATCTCAAGATTGATTATATCGACAGTAGAAACTCCGCTGGTGCTCTGGGTTTCATAGTCCTTGAGGCGGCTCGTGCAGCCCAAGCAGGTAAGAGCTCAGCTGAGATTATCAAGATTGCCCAAGATTTAGTGCCAAAGGTAAAGCTCATGTTTGCACTTGATACGCTAAAGTATCTAATTAAAGGTGGACGAGCTCCTAAAACAGCAGTTATCGGTGAATTCCTGCAGGTAAAGCCAATCATTCATATAGATAGTGACACCGGTTTGGTTACCTCGCTCGGCAAGGAACGTAGTAAAAGAAAAGCCATGCTCAAAATGGTGGATATGGTACAGGACTACACCGACACTAGTAATCCGCTTCACGTAATAGTTCATTACACCGATTGTATTGAAGATGGTATTGAATTCAGAGCAATGATTACTTCGCGGTATAATTGTACTGATGAGGTCTATTTAACTGACCTTACACCCGTTATGACTGTCCACACAGGTCCAGCAGTCGGACTGTCTTTTTACTCTTGATAATCTCATAATAGGACTTAG
This sequence comes from Chloroflexota bacterium, assembly GCA_018830745.1. Classification (GTDB taxonomy): domain Bacteria; phylum Chloroflexota; class Dehalococcoidia; order Dehalococcoidales; family JAHJRU01; genus JAHJRU01. The sequence goes on along the minus strand of JAHJRU010000201.1, from coordinate 2,562 downwards.
CATGCCTTTGCCTGTTCAAGAATCCTTCCATTATTGAAAAATTTTGTCCCAGGCTCGGATTCCCCCCTAAATGCAGTCATAGTCTGCAAAGACTTCTCAAGTGTCCGCAATCCAAAGGGCGGAAGCCAGCGCGGCGGACTATGTACGGCAGAAGAAAACCAGGTTTTCATGGCTAAAAAATAATGGCAAAAGGTATTGACATTATATCGTTGCACCTATATAATAGAGGTGTGAACAGGGAATTGAATATACCGACCCTTAAGTGCCTACGTTGCGGCCATGAGTGGATACCAAATAAGCCCGTAGAGCCTAAAGTATGCCCTAAGTGCAATTCTCCCTATTGGAATAAGCCTAAGTGGAAGGGTGTTAAAGGTAAATCGGAATGAAAAAGCCTCAAACTAATTACGCATTTATTGACGGCACTAATCTACACCTGACTATGATAAATTCAAGCTGGAAACTGGAAGAAATTTTAGGCGATTGGAGGAAAGATCATCCTCAAATAGTCAAGCAGTAGCTTCTGCTCGCTATTTACGAATAGCTTCTTCCCAAGCAGAGGGTCGCGAGTTCGAGCCTCGTCTCCCGCTCCATCATCACTCACCCTTTTACTCTTTATTTTCCATCTCCGCCAGACAACCAATAATCTCAGGAATAGTGTAAGTGGCTATTTTCCTGCTCGAGCCGCCACATATGTAAAGAATACTCCCGTCCTCTTTCTCCGGGGCATGTTTTCCTCCGGGATTATGGCAGGGTCAAGCCAAGCATCTCCTGCATTATATTGGCACAAAAACGACAGTAGAAAGCGGAGGGGATAGAAGCCCCCCACCTTCCGCGGCAAGTTATGATGGCAGATGAATTAAGACAGGCATTTCTTATGGAGGTTACTGATAATCTCTTCTGCTTCAATGGCCGTACGGTGTATTACCTCGCGGCAGGTAGGGATGTCCTCAATTCTACCCACCACTTGACCGGCCGGAGAGTAGGCTCTTTTAATATCACCGGTTAAGAATGCCCTCCTGTACATCTCCATTCCTGTTAAAAATTGAGGCAAAGAGGCGTGCATCTGCCTGACGATATCGGCCGTGGTTATCATATCGCTCCAGCTGGCTTTATAGATTTTTTTTACCGTCAGCAATGATGGTAAAATCTGCCAGAAGCGAGTCCACCACCCCCGGTATCGCTTCATTTTTTCTCCTCTAATAACTCTCATCGGAAGACCGTCCCAAACAGTGCTCAAGACGGCATCCACATCGTTTGCCTTTAGATATTCTAACTTGAGCTGTTGTGGTAGCGGGCTCTCCTGCGTAACCGCAAATCTTGTGCCCATGGCGATGCCGTCAGCCCCTAAGGCTAAAGCGGCCGCAAGTCCTTTGCCGTCACAGAAACCTCCCGCCGCAATTACAGGTATATCGACGGCTTTAACGACCTCCGGAATGAGCACGGTCGAGGCTATCCGGCTGGCATGCCCGCCACCTTCCAGACCCTGAACTATCACGGCGTCAGCACCTGTCTTCTCCATCTTCACCGCTTGATTGACGCTTCCCACCGTGGGTATATATATTACATTTTCCGGTTTGGTGATATTGACCATGGCAAACGGGTCCCGCAAGCCCGAACTCCACACCAGAACCCTTTCCTTCAGAATCGCATCAATATGGTGCATGAATCCAGGTCTATAAGGAATGATATTGATACCGAACAATTTATTGCCGGTAACACTCCTGATTTGACGGATTTGCTGTCGCACCTCTTCAGGGGTCAATCCACCGGTGGCCAGAAACCCCATGGCACCGGCGTTACAGACAGCTGATACCAGACCCGGGTCAGCAATCCATCCCATAGCGGACTGGATAATCGGGTATTTTATGCCCAGCAACTCTGTGATTCTGGTTTTCATAAGTCTCCCCCGAATTCCTCAGCCAGGAATCCAGTAATCATCTTATTAAAGACCTCCGGCGTCTCCTCCTGTGGAGTATGCGTAGCTTCGGGTACCACATGAAGCCTGGCATGGGGGATACCATTGGCTAAGATTTCAGAAGGTTGACGAAAGGTGTTATCCTCCTCGCCAACCACAACCAGTGTAGGTGCCGATATCTCCCCCAACCGCCCCGTTAAAACCGGCCGCTGAGACATTGCCTGAGCAGCATATATGTAGCCATCAAGGGAGGTTTCCAGCATTCTGCGCTTAACTGTCTGGCGCAGCTCGGGAAATTTTTCAAATCGTTTCCTGGCCATTGGATTGTGTAGAGCATTATGCTCAAAGGCTGCCTCCATACCATCCCGTTGAACTATTTTCTCTAGCTGCATACGCAGCTCCGCATATCCAGGTATATCAATCGGGCCGCTGGAGGTGCCTACCAATACTAAAGCGCCAATCAGCTGAGGGTGGTCCAGAGCAAGCTGCAGGGCAACGAATCCCCCCAAAGAATGCCCCACAAAGCAGCATGCGCTTATACCCAGATGCTCGAGCAGGTAACGAATGTCGCTTGCCAGGGTTGGGATTGAATAGGCAGCGACGGAAGACGGAGCGTCAGAACTACCATGTCCCCGCAGGTCCACGGT
>JAHJRU010000200.1 GCA_018830745.1 Chloroflexota bacterium | reverse complement strand
GGATTGACCTTGAGCTTTATTCCGCCACGCACTATTTCGCCGAGCGGGAAACATGGTCGACCAAGGCGCACCGCGAGTACTTTGACATGGAGCCGACCATTATTGATTTCAGCCAGGTGCGGGGGGAGAGGATAATAAAGGGCGGACTGGTGGTGACCAATCCGGAGGAGCGCGCCGGGGCGCAGAGTTTTCACCGGCGGTTTGATGGCAGCCTTTACCTTTCATGGGCGCGGACGCCGGCTTACCCCGGTGTAGCCTTCATTAATATACTGTCGCCGGAGGTGTCCAAGGGGAAAGCCCTGGAGGCGCTGGTTTCATACCTGGGGGTGGGTATGAACGAGGTTATGGCGGTGGGGGACGGGACCAACGACATATCCCTGCTGAGGACGGCGGGGCTGGCGGTGGCAATGGGCAATGCCCCGGATGAGGTCAAGGCGGTGGCCGACTACCTGACGCTGGACGTGGAGCAGAGCGGCCTGGCGGCGGCGATAAGGGAGTTTCTGGGATGGGGTTAAATATAGAATGTAAAGAAGTCTTTAAAAGGTAGTGACCACATTTAAACAATAGAGGAAATAGTTTCCCTTTGTTAAGTCGTGACTATGGGTGAGAAGTAATTGCGAAAATCGTGATTATACCCCTAGAGGAACCATAATACCAAAAGACTCTATAGGCTGCTGGTGTCCTCTGCTCTGCATATGCCTCAAAAACCTTTTCCCCAGTTGGGCCTTTCAAGCCCATAAATTCGTGATTCTGGAGGCTATTGTGCCAAGGATTCGTTGCTAGGAACTTGATGGTCTTCCTGACGGCTTTGTAGCGTTTCTTTTGGGATGCATCATCCTTAAGAGATATGTAGGTTTCTTTTGCTGCATCTGCCCAGTATAACTCAAACAAGACTTAACCTTATAGCTCATTAAGGTCAACTTTTGACACCCTGCCTTGTGCAGCATCGGAAAGACCCCGCTGAACTGATGCAAGGGCATCTGGGTCATTGAATAGCCATACTTCTGAAGCCGGGATGGTTACCTGCGGGTCTAATATAATTTGCCCAATGCTGTTACTGTATATATGATATGTGATGCCTGCCCGCACCTTGGGCAGAACTACTCGCTTTTTGGCATCTGGCTTCACGCTCTCAGCTACCCTTTTGAAATTTTTATCCTTTATTATCATAGCCATCATAGCGAAATTATACCATTGGTGGGATTATCTGTCAAGTGGGTTAATCCCACAGCTTGTCAATACCTCTTAGCTTCTAGCTACAAATGCAATTCTATGATATCCCCGTCCTGTAAAACGTGGTCTTTCTTGGCCTGCACGCCGTCGTGCTTGCCGGAGCCCCAGATACGGGCAAACTTCAGCTTGCGGGCAAAGTCCTTGTGCACATCGGCGGCAGCGTCCTCCAGAGTGCTGTCCCGCGCCAGGATTATGGGCTCGCTCATATCCGCCTTCTGTCCGGGAGCCTTGGTGTAAACCCGGATAATATCCAGCACATGGAAAATCATGAGCTTCAGGTCTTCCAGTCCCGTACCGTGCAATGCGGAGATAGCCATAAGCGGGAACTCTTCCCCGTATTGGTTCCGCAGGGCGGTGTAATTCGCCTGACCGCTATCAAGGTCTAGCTTGTTGCCCACGATGAGCGCCTTCTGGTGGCTCAGGATGCCCTCTTCTTCGGCGTCGGTGTCGCCGATGCCTATCTTCATTTTTCTTAGCTCGGCGATGGCTTCTTCCACCTGCTTCACCGGCGAGTGGCTCAAATCCGCCATAATCAGCAGTATATCGGCTCGCCTTAGCACATGGGGCAGCCAGAAATCGATGGCGTTGGGGGCCAGGGGTGGGGTATCCAGCAGCTGTATCTTTATGTTCTCAAAAGGCATCATTCCCGGGGTAACGCTGTGGGTGGTAAAGGGGTATTCGGCTACGGTGGGGGAGGCTTTGGTCAATATGGAGACCAGCTGGGACTTGCCGCAGTTGGGCACGCCGACTACTGCCACCTGGGCGGCGCCTTCTTTCTCGATGACCATCGATGCCCGCTGAGTAGCCGCCTTCTTGCCGGCCTGCTGGGTCAGCTTGGCAATCCGGCTTCTGAGTTCCGCCCGCAGGTGGTCCGTGCCCTTGTGCTTGGGCATAATAGCCAGCATCTCTTCCAGAGCCGCTATTTTTTCCAGGGATGTCTTGGCGGCGCGAAAAGCCTTTTCGGCGGTGAGGTATTGTGGCGGCAGGTTAGCTGGCATCTCCGGTTACAACTGCTCCTTTACATTTTTAGCCACGCCTGGGGTAATGCCCCGCGTAGCCGTCAGCTCCTCCGCCGAAGCATTCCTGATGGCATCTATGGAGCCGAACTGCTTCATCAGCGCCCGCTTGCGTTTGGTGCCGATTCCCGGTATACCATCGAGAGCCGAGGTAAAAGCCTCCCGTTTATGCCTGGTGCGGAAATAGCTGATGGCGAAGCGGTGTGCTTCGTCCCGCATCCGCTGGAGCAGCTGGAGACCGGGAGAGCTGCGTGGCAGGACGATGGGCTTTGCCCGTCCCGGGATAAATATCTCCTCGTTCTCTTTGGCCAGGCTGGCTACGGGAACTGCCTCCGCCCCGACTTCTCTCATGATGGTTAGGGCAGCGTTGAGTTGACCCTTACCGCCATCAATTAGTACCAGGTCTGGCATAATCGCCCAGCCGTTTGAGCTCTGGGTGCCCCGCTTGAATCGACGCTGGAGCACCTCCTGAAGCATGGCGTAGTCATTGGCGCCGGCCACGGTCTTTATTTGGAACCGGCGGTAGTGGGCTGGCTTTGGCTTGCCATGGTCGAAAACCACCATACTGCCCACGGCGGCTTTACCCTGTATGTTGGAGATGTCATAAGCCTCCATGCGCTGCGGTGGATGGTCAAGCTGAAGCTCGCTTTCTACTTCAGCCAGGGCATTATCCAGTGCGCCCGGGGCGGCTAACCGTTTTATTTTCAATTGTTCCAGACCCTGCCGGGCGTTTTCCGCCACAATGCTTACCAGTTCCTTCTTCCTGCCCCGCCGGGGCACCTGGATGTCAACCCTGCTGCCGCGCTTGCTCTGCAGCCAGTCCATAATTACGTCCACGTCTTCCGCCGGGTGCTGGAGCAGGAGAAGCGGGGGAATATACGGGCTGGAGGCATAAAACTGCTTGATAAAGCTGGTCATTATCTGGGCTGGCTCTTCATGCCGGGTGCCCTGCAATACGAAGCTCTCCCGGCCGGTCAGTTTATTATGCCGCACGAAAAAGACCTGAACGTAAGCCTGGTCTTTATCCTGGGCGAAGGCGATGACATCCTGTTCGCCGCGCACTCTGGTGGCGATTCTTTGTCCTTCTATTACCTGGTGTATACCCTGTATCTGGTCGCGGAGCAAAGCGGCTTTTTCAAATTGTAACGCTTCCGATGCCTCATTCATCTGCCTCTCAAGCTCTTTGACCACCCTTTCATGCTTCCCTTCCAGGAACAGCACTACCTGCTTGATTGCCCTGGCGTACTCCTGCGGGCTGACGGCACCGATGCAGGGAGCCAGACAGCCGCCGATGTAATACTCAAGGCATGGTCGGGTATCGGTGCCTTTGATGGGCTTGCGGCACGAGCGGGAAGGGAAGATTCTCTTGAGCACCTTCAGGGTTTGGCGCACTGACCTGGCGCTGGCGAAAGGTCCAAAATAGCGACTGCCGTCCTGCTCCAGCCGCCGGGTAACATATAGCCGGGGAAAGTCTTCGCTGGCGTCTATTTTGAGGTAGGGAAAGGTTTTATCATCCTTAAGGCTGACATTATAGCGAGGGTGGTGTCTCTTTATCAGGTTCAGCTCCAGGATAAGGGCTTCCTGTTCCGATTTAGTAACATAGAAGTCGAGCTCCTCCACCCGGGCTACCATGCGCTGTATTTTTGGCGTGAGCTTCTGTCCGGTCCCGAAATACGACCTTACCCGGTGGCGCAGATTGGCTGCCTTACCGACATACAGGATGACCCCTTCGGTATCCTTCATCAGGTATACACCGGGGCTTTGCGGTAAGTGTCCCAGTTGTTCGATAACGAGCTGGCTGGTCAAACTAACCTCTCCTGTTTACGTTTAAGGGACTCCTTATTTTCGCTGCTTGATAAAGGATAGTATGATTTGTTTAGAGGTAATCATTGGTCATAAGTCTGGGCTAACATACTATTCCTTAAAATATTTTAGCATAGCCCTGGAATAGCGTAAATGAAAGGCATCTTTGCAGGGGAGGTAATCACTGGCAATGAAGCTGGCTGATGGCGTTTATTGGGTAGGGGCGGTGGACCGGCATCAAGTTTAATCCGTTGCCGGATGAGCTGTACTGTTACCTGCCTGGCAGTTTGGAGCACCTAGGCCGGCGTTAAGAGCCAGCGGGATGAGCGCCCCAGGATAATAAACACCACCCCCGCCAGGATATAAGAAATGCTATATCCGCGGTTTGTGCTGACAGTTGATACCAATACACTCTAGTTTTGTAGCTTTTTTACATAGTAGTCATACCACCCCTGGACGCCGTTAGCTGCTACCATTATACGCCGTACACTTTCGGTATTAGCATTTAATATAACCGCATTATCATCAGCCATGCTGTCCCGCATGTTTTGTATTTCCGTGTAGGTCACTTGCTCATTAGGGTTTCCAGTATACGGTGACGGGTACACTTTCATAGCAGCCATAAACGCTAGTAGTACCAGGATCACTACAATCACACGCCTGTCTATCAACTTATGAAACACGCTGTAACATAACCCCGGCACCACAAGCAATACTGAAAAGGTTGCTAGGTATGGTAAAAAGCGCCCGTTAGCCATTACCTCATTGATGCCTATGCCCCAAAAGCTCATAGTATAAGTAGCTACCAAGCCCATATACACCACCGCCGCCCACCGGTATGCTTTACTGACATGCCTATGTAGTAGAAACTTTAGCGCGAATGCCATACCGCAAGTTATTATTATCCCCTCTACCGCCATCTTTTTTAGTAAAAGGATAAATAGAGCGGAGGACGTCGCCCCGGTATCCATCGCCCACGTTAGCCCAGCTTCTCCTATCAGGTTACGGGTAAATGTGGTTATCGCATCCGTCGCTCCGGTATATACCGGTACATGTAATCCCGGTAGATAGCTCATCAGTTCTGATAATATGGGACGGTCCATTATAAATAATAACCCGACTGCTAGCGTCACGGCGGTCAGGCTCGCTACCACCTTGTTACGGTATATGATAGACGCAGCCAGGATAGCGCCCACGTAGATTATTATTGCCGTATAATGTAATAAGGCCACCGCTACCGCCATTATGACGGCAAAGCTCCACCAGACAATAGAGCCGATGCGTATTGCTCTAAGCGCTGCCCCTAGTGCCAGGGGCATAACCATAGCTGCTACGTTGGTAGCTTGCCAGGTCCCGCTCATTGGCTCTATTAGCAGTGAGCTAAGTATCAACCCGATAGCTATCGCTAGCTTGTTCTTAAATATCTGTGTTAGTAGTAGCCCCATGCCTAACAGGTACACCATGTAGCTCATGGGCATTACCATCATAGCCGCCACGTTTGCCGGTACGTGAGATACCCCTGCGAATAGTGCCGGTATTATGTGTTGTAGCGGATAATGGTTGTGGCTAGTCGCATAGCCCAAGCGGATTATATCTATAACATGCCCGGTATGCTCCGCCATGTCATTCCGTCCCGGTAAGTAATAACCCTTAAACATCGGCAATAAGAGTATAGCCACCCCGGCTATTATTGCCGGTGCCAGATAGTACAACCATTTATTATTATGAGCGCGCACCGCCTTTATCGTGTAGTAATAGGATACGCCCGCGAGGGCTAATAGGACAGCTATAGTCACCACTACTGGAGCGGTGTATATTGTCGG
>JAHJRU010000199.1 GCA_018830745.1 Chloroflexota bacterium | reverse complement strand
GCTGGCCGGAGGTGGATTACCAGCCTGACGGCGGGCAAAACCTGAGAACCATATTCGCCCGGGCAACCCAGGAATTAGGCTCCGATGTGAAAGCCGCCACCAGCGAGCTGGAGGCGGTAAAAACGGCCATGGATATGGAAAACAAAACCTATGACTTCTACAATGAGCGCGTCAGGAATGCCGTCTTTGAGGCGGAGAAAAACTACTACGGCGCCCTGGCCGCCCAGGAAAAGGAACACCATCTGATTCTCTATGATTACTACGAGTATCTTAAAGATCCGGCATCCTGGTTTGTCAGCCAGGAACACCACTCTTTAGACGGCGGCTAGCCGATACTCATGACCTGAATTAAGCTTTCTCTAGAAAGGGGGGAACCTTCATGGCAGCGAAATACGAGTGCAAAGTATGTAACTACATCTATAACCCGGAGGACGGTGACCCGGTGGGTGACATAAATCCGGGGACTCCCTTTGAGGACCTCCCTGATTACTGGGTATGTCCGATTTGCGGAGCCAGCAAGGACCAGTTCGAAAGGGTGGGGTAAGATGAAAGCAAGAGAGATACGACCAGAGGTTTACTGGGTAGGCGCCATTGACTGGGACAGACGGTTGTTTGATGCCCTCATACCACTCCCCGATGGCACAAGTTATAACTCATATCTGATTAAGGGTAGCGAAAAGACAGCCCTTATTGATACCGTAGACCCCACCAAGGAAAATGTGTTGCTGAATCATCTAAATCAACTTGGGGTTGAAAATATTGATTATGTGATTGCCAATCATGCCGAGCCGGACCATTCCGGCACAATTCCCCGGGTGCTCGAACAATACCCCCAGGCAAAAGTCGTTGCCACGCCCAAATGTAAGGATATGCTCATAGACCTGCTCATGATTCCAGAGAGCAGGTTCATGACAGTGGGTGACAAAGAGACTGTTTCACTGGGCGACAGAACTCTGGAGTTTATCCATGCTCCCTGGGTTCATTGGCCAGAGACAATGCTTACCTATTTGAGAGAGGACAAGATACTCTTTTCGTGTGATTTCTTTGGTTCCCACCTAGCCACCACTGACCTGTATGTTACTGATGAAGGGCAGGTCTACGAGGCAGCCAAGAGATACTATGGGGAAATCATGATGCCCTTCCGCACTACCATCCAGAATAACCTGGAGAAAATAAAGGGCTACCAAATTGACATCATCGCTCCCAGCCACGGCCCCATGTATGACCAACCAGAGTTCATCTTGAAGGCCTATCATAGCTGGGCTTTTGATGAGCCAAAGAACATCGTGGTAGTACCCTATACCTCGATGCACAGGAGTACCCTTAAGATGGTCGAATACCTCGTCGGTGCTTTAGTCCAACGGGGCGTAACGGTGAAACAATTCGACCTGACAGTAACTGACATCGGAAAACTGGCCATGGCACTGGTAGATGCGGCCACGGTTGTTATTGGAACGCCCACCGTCCTGGCTGGCCCGCATCCGAACGCTGCCTATGCTGCCTTCCTAACAAATGCTCTGAGACCCAATCTAAGATTTGTCTCTATCATTGGCTCTTACGGCTGGGGAGGCAAGACTGTCGAACAACTCGCCGGGATGATACCAAACCTGAAGGTAGAACTACTGGAACCTGTGCTCAGCCAGGGGCTACCCGGAGAAGCGGATTTCAGGGCTCTAGAGAATCTGGCGGAAACTATTGCCCAAAAGCATAAGGAGCAAAACCTCGTTTAGCACGGGGTATTGTCAAGAATAAAGGGAAAGCGGATGATGCGCCAAAGAAGCCACCTTGACCGGGCAGTCAGGACATTCCTCTGCTAGAATAACCTCAGGGAGGGAGCTATGGACAAAGATGACATTATTGCCCTGCTGAACAAAGACCTTGAGGATGAGCATGGCGCTATTATTCAGTATCTAACCCATGCCTACTCCATGGGCGAAGGCGAGATGGCCTGCGAGATTGAAGCCCTCGCCCGGGACGAAATGCGCCACCTGGACTGGCTGGCGGAGACCATCGTTGAGCTGGGCGGTGTCCCCAGCCTGAAGCGCGGGACGATGCGTATGGAGGATGGTGCCGTGGGCAACTGGATGAAGAACGATGTCCTTCTGGAAGAAGGGGCTATCAGGCAATACAAAGAGCACATCGGGACGGTAGACGACCCCAAGATAAAACGTCTGCTGGGACGCATTCTCTCCGACGAGGAATCCCATCACGGCACTTTTGAGCATTTCGTGGAAAAGGCGCAGAAAGAGGGGACTAAAGATATAAGAGGCGCGCGCCAGGACGATGTCACCAGGGTTCTTGACTGGGGCATCCAGCACGAGTATACCGTTATCCTGCAATATCTGCTGCACTCTTACATCTCACCCAACAAAGAGATAAAGCAGCAGATGGAAGACCAGGCCATCAACGAGATGCAGCACCTGGGCTGGCTGGCCGAGGAGATGGTGGATGGTGGTGGTAGTCCCACTATCGAGCACACCGAGGTTGACCGCTCGACAAAGACCGCTGATATGTTAAAGGCTGATATCAAAATTGAGAGGGAAGTAGCCGCGGAATACGACCGCGCCGCCAGGGAAATAGATGACCCGGGCATCAAAAAATTACTCCACCGCATCAGAGACAATGAAATCTATCATATAGATATTTTCAGCGACCTGCTTGAGGAAGAGGAAAAATAAAATAACCGGGAGGTTTTAAAATGGCTTACGCAGCAAACGACTATAGCGGCTTAATTGGTATGAAGGGCTTCAGCGATACCATCCTCAACAACCACTTCACCCTCTACCAGGGCTATGTGACCAATACCAACAAGCTTATGGATACCCTGGCTGCCATGCTGAAGGACGGCAGGGTAGGCACACCGGAATACGCTGAACTGAAGCGGCGCATGGGCTTCGAGTTCAACGGCATGCGGTTACATGAGTACTACTTTGGCAACCTCGGCGGAAAAGCCGCCCTGGACAAATCAGGCAAGCTGGGCAAGAAGCTAGCCGAGGACTTCGGCAGCTACGAAGACTGGGAGAAGGACTTCAAGGGAACGGGAACCATGCGCGGCATCGGCTGGACCATTCTATACCAGGATAACATCGCCGGGAAGCTCTTCAACCAGTGGATAAACGAGCATGAAACCGGCCATCCCGCAGGTTGCGCACCCATCCTGGTGATGGATGTTTTCGAGCATGCCTTCATCACCGATTATGAACTGAAAAGGGCTGCTTACATAGAAGCCTTCTTCAAGAACATGAACTGGGGTGTAGCTGAGAGTCGATTGAAATAGACTTCAGAGCCAGCGTAAAATTCCTTTTAGCCAGTGCCCGTAACAT
>JAHJRU010000198.1 GCA_018830745.1 Chloroflexota bacterium | reverse complement strand
TGCCCACTAGCCAGATAGCCAAAAGGGGGTTGTTTTTTGGAACAACTGAATATCGTGGGCAAGCGTTCAGGCGACGGCTTTGTAGCCCATAAGGCTACACTGGTAAACGCTCTAGGTAGAGCACTGGCAGACCGTGTTATGGTCAGTGATTATACGCTAGGGCGTAAAGGCTTTGTCGGTTATCTGAAAGCCCTTTCGGGGAGTAACATCGTGAAGGTTGCCCCTGGGAACGTTGACGCTAGCGTATCGCAGGTCAACGGCAAACGGCTTAAGAGGCTATGGTCAACTGACGACTGCGGATATCGTCTATGAGGGGGAAGTTGTAGTTAATGATGAGTTTTCTGTCGGGCATGACGATGATTGAATCAATCAGGTCATCGACCGTATCTCTGACGGTCTCGGCTGCCTCATCAAGCTTCTGGCGATAGGCTTCTATCAACGGACTTCCTTGGGGGCAGGCCAGATGAAGGTAGTTAAGAATACTGGAATGGACACGGACATTTTCGCGCAGGACTGTAGCAGAATAGGCAATCTGTTCCGTCCGGGTCTGGTTATTACGGGCGTTTTCTAGCTCAGCCTCTGCCTGTTGGGCGTATCTCTCTTTAGCGGCCATCTCTTCCTTGAGAGCGAATGCTTGCTGCTCAAAGATATCATTAGGAATGATACCCTTTCTGGCCTGCGTAACCAGCCAGGCAAGCTCACGTTTGGTCTCGTCACGGCTTGCTATGGCATTCCCGGCCCGTAGTTCAAGGGCCGAATTATCTACCGGCTCAGAAACCATCTTCTGGCAGAACTCCGGAGTCAGTACTTCAAGCAGGTTCTCCAGGACGCGGCCCTGTTGTATTTCGTAGTCGAGGTGTTTGGGTTGGCGGCAGTCATAAGTATGGGGATATTCATACATCCCGCGGCAGGTTAGAAGCGGACTGAGAGATCTACGCCGGTAGGCTCTTACTTCCCCGCTGGCCAGCGTGCGCTTCACAAATAGTCCTTTGGAAAACATGCGAAAACCGAGGCCGCAGCCGCCGCACTTGAATTTATTGTGGCGTATCGGGTAGACGCGATTTATTGAGCGGCTCCCAAAGTGAATCCTCTTGGCTCTCAACTTCTGGGCTTCATCGAACTCAGACTTGGTTACCACAGCCGGTAGAGGAAACTCCAATACCTCGCCGCCGCGGATTTTGAAGGTTCCTTTTCCGTAGGCGTGCTCATTGGTGCGCAGGTCGCGGACGTGAGAACGGGTCCATCCTTTACCCAGTATTTGACCTTTTCTTGGCCCGTTCTTGATCTTCGTGCCGCTCATCCTCTGTGGAACGCCCATGCGGTTCAGGTAACGAGATACTTTATCATCTCCCCAGTCTTTCCAATCAACCAGCATCCGCCGGTACCACAGGACTTCCTCGGGGTCAAGCTCGACCTGCTGCTTTTCCTTGTTTAAGCGCCTGCCATAAGGGGCTGTGCCCACGAAATGCCCCCGGCTGACAGCGGTATGGATGCCGATTCTTCCTCTTTCCCGCTTGGCTTCCGTCTCACCCTTGGCGATGATGGCATTGAGTAACAACCACCTTTTGCTTACTTCCTCGACCACTCCCTCAATGTCGATGCCTCCCTGATCCAGTAGCGGTTCCAGGGCAGCACAGGTACTGGCCGAACCCACGATCCTATCAGCGCACCAGACCATAATCATGTCACTGACTCGAAGATTTTCTTTGATAAAACGGATCATCTCCTGGAAGTCCGGGCGTGTGGCATCCCAGCGACGACCTACATCGGAGAAAACGCGAATCAGGAAATAACCTTTGTCCCGGCATCGTTTTCGTATACCTTGATCCTGGTCGCCCAATGAAGCCCGGTCCGGCTCAGCTTGAGGATTGTCAGATACCCGAGTGTATCCGACTACCCATCTCTTATCGGCCGGCCAGTCGGGATTCGGCTGCGGCTTCTTCGATCTGGAAGGGTAATGTGCCATCTGTAAAACCTCCTTTCAATGTATTTTTCTAATTGCCATCGGCAATCTGGCCTTTCATGTCAAATAGCATGGCATGTCCCCAGACTACCTGGTTGGAGAACTCCTCCACGAGAGTAGCCTGGTCAACATAGGGACAGGGCTTGGTCGGAACATACTTCATTTCGAGCTTGCCATCTTGGCGGTCCCGTTTTATCTCGATGGTGAAGTACTGTCCCAGCTCCCGGCATTTTTCCAGCAGCTCCGGGGAAATTCCCGTTGTATCCTGACTCATCGTACACCTCCTTTCGCAAGTATTTCATTAAGGTTTTCATGACGAGGGTATCGCTACCAGCCGTAGTATTGCCCTGCACCTGGGACAAATCGCGGTCGCCCTCGGGTCAATTGTCCAGGCGATGAGCTCACCACAACGAAAACACGATACCAGCGGCACGTCCGGCTGTGGCGTAGCCACTCCCTCGGCCTCCAAAGGTCTGGCCGCACTGACTACCGGCAGATTCTCCTCTTGCATTATACGGAAACCGCCACGTTTCGAGGTTGCCTGTTTCTGCGACTGCCACCAGTTCTGGAAAGCAGGCTCGACATACTGCATATAGAATTGGAGCAGCTTATCTTCAGGGACTTCGCCAGTGGTATCCATAATGATAAGACGGTCCCCGGCCGCCATTGAAACCTCGTCCAGGATTTTCATTGACGCGGGCAATGTAACTCCCCTGGACTGGCCTGTTGCAAATGGCTTTCGTCTGGTTGATATCATTATAATTATCCCTCACATAACTGTAATATGGATGGAGTATAGACTATTTTTATGAGCTTGTCAAGTCATATTTGTCATTAGCTTCAACGTTAGTTTAGAGGGGTGATATTGAGGTGGTCCTTGCACTCACCTTTGCACCGACAGCTTTGCACTGCCCTGATTATACTGGTTATGGAATAAGGGGGGTAGGGTGACCACCGCAACCTCCATTTCTCTTCTTTTAACCTTGCCCCCGGTCACCCATCACTAGGGATATTGGATGAGATAAAAACACCCTGCGTGCATGGATGAATAAATGACAATCGAGCGTATAGATAGTATAGGTAGAATAGATAGCATAGATGTATACGTGGAGCGTGAGGCCAGAAAGGAAACCCCTCTCCTCGGCAAGGTCGAGGTGAAATCTTGAAGGGGGGAAGACTGTCCTTATTATTGACAATGATTAATACCTGTATTAAGATAGACATTAAGGAGGTCAGTATGAGCAGGATAAAATCAATTGGAATGGCCGAGGCCAGGCCGAAACTCACCCAGCTGGTGGATGAAGTCTCCGGTGGCGGGGATCCATACCTTATAGTGTCCGGTAGCCAGGTGAAGGCAGTTCTCGTTGGGCTAAACCAGTATAACGACATGATAGAGCGTCTGGAAGATCTCTCTGACACTGCCGAGCTGCTCCAGGCCGAGACGGACCAGGAGCCGACAATGCCCTTTGATGAGCATCTGACGAAGTCGAAAGAGATGAAGAGCGGTGTATCGACTGGAAGTTAGCCACACTGCCCACCGGCAGATTCGCCGGCTACCAACGCAAACCCAGGAGAGGGTTAACAGGGCTATTGCTCGTCTGTCTGAGAATCCCCGGCCACCCGGTGCAAAAAAACTAACCGCCAGAGACGGCTACAGGGTTCGTGTGGGGGACTACCGGATCCTTTACCAGGTCGATGATGGGACAAAGGTGGTCATCATCTATCGGGTGATGTCGAGAGGGGATGTTTATCGAGCTTAGGCGAGCCCTTGCGGAATATTTCTCGATTATTTTAACGTCTCCATAACGTTTCCCATTTCCTTTGAAGCCTGCAAACGGAATTCTACCGCATCTTGGTAATGTCGGTTTGCCTGTTCCAAAATAGCTGCGTCACGTTTATTACTCTTCTTAACCAAATTCCAAAAGTTCAACCAGCTCTCTAGAGCAGCTTTAGACTTGATTAGACTCCGTTCTATTAGGCTATGATACGCTCGTGCTTCGTTTGGAGGCGACAGTACCGCGAAGTCAGCTGCATCTGAACTCAGTTGGAAGAGATACTTAGTTATCTCATTTGTCATACGGTTTGGGGTATTTGACCTATTTAGTGATTTCACTATTTCTTCACTCGTCATGTTACTTAATGCTCTCATTGGAGAAGGTTCACTAATTAGCTTTAGTGCTTCCGTGTGGGTGTCAACAACCATAGACATCATTTGCTCATGTCTTTCAACCATTGGCCTCACTTCAGAAAAGTACCTTTGTAATTCAATTTTCGATGGAGTAGAAGTAGTAGGCGTAGTCGAATTATCAGAACAGCTAGCAACTCCGGTACTTAGAGTGCCCATAAGAATAAAAACAATAATAAGTT
>JAHJRU010000197.1 GCA_018830745.1 Chloroflexota bacterium | reverse complement strand
CGCCTGGCACCGTCGGCGGGTAACCTCCAACCACTGGAGTACATTATCATTGATGATGAGAAGCTATTACCCGGAGTATTTTCCACCATCAAATGGGCGGCTTACATTAAGCCCAGGGGCGAACCTCCCCCAGTCCAGAGGCCTGCGGCTTACATTACCGTGCTCAGGAAAAAAGACATCGGGATACCGGATACAGTGCATTATGGTATCGGTATGGCGGCGCAGAACATCATGATAGTGGCCCTGGCCGAAGGTGTCGGCTCATGTGCTTTCGGCGGTGTAAATCAGGTGAAGCTGAGGCCGATACTGAATGTGCCCGCCGATTACGAAATCCCCCTGGTGCTGGCTCTGGGATATCCCGATGAAGCCCCGATTGAGGAACCGTTTGATGGGTCAGTGAAATACTGGCGGGACGAGAATGACGTGCACCACGTTCCCAAGAAGCGACTGGAGGCGGTGCGGCACTGGAACATGTTCCAGGCAGTATACCACCCTGCCAGCTAACAGGGAAAGGCGAGGTAATGTAATTAGAGCATTGTTACAGTCGAGAAAAAGCGGGGTGATTTGATTAACAGGGTTGACGGCGGTTATTGCAAGGAGTATTATTTAACGACAAACAATGAGTAAAGTAAAACTAACGATAAACGGTACTCAGGTGAGCGGCCGTGAAGGGATGACCATCCTTGAGGTCGCTCAGGAAAATGGTATTGATATTCCTACCCTCTGTTACAGTCCGGATTTGCGCCCCATTGGCGCCTGCCGTATCTGCGTTGTTGAGGTAGAAGGCTCAAGACTGCTGGTTGGTTCATGCCACACGCCCATCGCTCCGGAGATGGTTATACAGACTCATTCTCCCAGGGTACTGGAAGCCCGCAAAGTAATCCTGGAGCTTTTATTCGGCAGTCACTGCGGTTCATGCATGCTCTGTAATAAAGCCAACGTTTGCAACCTGAGAAGCATCGCCGCTGACCTGGAAGTGGGACTGCCCCGATTCCAGTTAAGAAAGCGCTTCCATCCCATAGAGGATGTCAGCCCTTATGTGCAGCGGGACCTGACCAAATGCGTCCTTTGCTGGCGATGTATCCGAGCCTGCCAGGAGATAGCCAAGCAGAGTGTTTATGCCACCGGCTACCGGGGTTTCGATTCCAAGGTTATTGTAGACTGTGATGTACCCCTGGACAAAGAGGTGTGCCGTGACTGCGGCATCTGCATTACCTACTGCCCCACCGGAGCCCTTACCAGGCCCACCAAACTGGGTAAAGAGAAGCCGGGCAAGTCACTGGTCATAACCAAATAAAACTAAGTGGGGAGGGATATGGATAAATCCCCGGAGGAAATTCCCTTCCATAACAGAGACCAACAGAACGTGCTGGTGATGCTGGAGGAAGCACAGTATGAAGCTGGCTGTGTGTCCGAAGCCCGCATCGCGGAAGTGGCGGAATCCCTGGATGTCTCCCAGAGTGAGGTTTATGGCGTAGCCACCTTCTATTCCTTCCTCTCCGTCAAGCCGCTAGGTAGAAATGTAATCCGGGTCTGCAAAAGCCTTCCCTGCTATCTGAAAAACTCCCGGATGATTATTGAGAGTATCGCTGCGGAACTCGGCATAAAACCGGGAGAGACCACTCCTGATATGAAATTCTCTTTTGAACTGACCAACTGCATCGGCGGCTGCGACAAAGCTCCGGCTATGCTTATCAACAGCGATGTTCATGGCGATTTAACACCGGAGAAAATAGCGCAGATTTTAAAGTCGTACGACTGAACAAAATGGCGAAGGACTATCGATGCCCGAGAGAAGAGTTATTTTAAAGAACTGCGGGGTTATCGACCCCCGACGAATGGAAACGTTTTTAAATAATGACGGCTTTAAAGCTCTGACCAAAGCCCTTAATGAGATGACGCCTGACAGCGTAATAGAAACCATAAAGGCATCGGGGCTCAGGGGACGAGGGGGGGCTGGTTTCCCCTGCGGCTTGAAATGGGAGCTGGCCCGTAAAGCCCCGGGCGATGAAAAGTTCGTCATCTGCAACGCCGATGAAGGGGAAGTCGGCACCTTTAAAGACCGCTATATCCTGGAGAACGACCCTTTCTCCCTTATTGAGGGAATAGCCATCGCGGCTTATGCCCTTGGCGCCAGGCAGGCCTATATCTACCTGCGCGCTGAATACCACTACCTCCTCGAACTTCTCACCAAGGCTATCGCGCAAACCAAAGAAGGGGGATTTCTGGAACACGTGGACATCCAGATTCGCGAAGGTGCCGGGGCATATGTTTGCGGGGAGGAATCCGCCCTTATGGATTCCATCGAGGGCAAGCGGGGGGAAGTGCGCTACCGCCCACCCTTCCCGCCGACGCAAGGCCTCTGGGAAAAACCAACCGTCATCAACAACGTGGAAACCATGATGAATATACCTCAAATTGTGCTGAACGGCGCCGATTGGTTCAACCAGATAGGCACCGACCGCAGCAAGGGCACCAAGGTCTTCTCCGTGGCGGGAGATGTTGATAGACCGGGCGTATATGAACTGGAAATGGGGAGCCAGCTCAAGGAACTGGTGGTGGACCTGGCTCAGGCGAAAAAGGTTAAGATGCTACAGATAGGCGGTGCTACGGGGAAAATCATACCCCACACCATGATGGATACACCACTATCCTTCGAGACTATCCTCGGTGCCGGAGCCATCACCGTACTCGATGAAAGCCGGAATATTGTTGACGCCGTTTATCATACCATGGAATTTCTCGCCGAGGAATCCTGTGGCAAATGCGCTCCCTGTCGGGAAGGCACTGAAGCACTGTTTGGAATCATGGAGAAATTTAACCGGGGTGAGGGGACAGAGCGAGACATCCGGCATCTGGAAGACCTGGCTAACGCTATGATGCCGTCTTCCTTGTGCGGTCTGGGTCAGGCGGCGCCTATCCCGGTGGTGGATAGTCTTCAGCATTTCAGAAGCGAGTACGAAGACCGCATCAAACAAAAGCAAGGTGGGGCAGCGAAATGATATCGATTACAGAACAAAAACCGATAGAAGAGACTATGAAGTACCTTGATAAGTGTGAAGCAGTATATATTATCGGCTGCGGCACCTGCACCACCATGCTGCATACCGGCGGGAAAACCGAAGTTCTGGCCATGAAGGACACGCTTGAAGCCGCCGGCAAAAAAGTGACCGGCTGGATGGTCGTCCCCACCACCTGCGACGAATTGACCAAAGATGCTATGGCGGAGCAGGCTGAGGAACTTAAAACGGCTAACTGCGTTCTGGTGATGTCCTGTGCCTTTGGAGTTCACATGGTTAATTTGCACACCGATAAGCCGGTTTACCCCGCCGTAAATACGCTATTTATTGGTCAGGAAGAGAGCCCCGGGCAGTTTATCGAAGCGTGTATGCAATGTGGCAGTTGTGTTCTGGGACGGACCGCCGGCATATGCCCTCTGGTTAGATGCGCCAAAGGACTGTTCAACGGACCATGCGGGGGCTCTGTTGATGGTAAGTGTGAGGTATCGCCGGACATCCCATGTGCCTGGCAACAAATAGTTGACCGCCTAGCCGAGCAGGGTCGGCTAAATGAGATGGAAGAAATTGAACCGCCTCGCGATTGGGGCACCAGCCAATCAGGAGGACCTCGCCGGCTTAAAGTAGAAGACTAAAAATACCAGGCAGCCGAGCAATTTATTCGAAGTTGGATTAGATAGTGTATTACCAGTTATGAGTAATTCAGGCGAAAAACTACCCGTTGAAAAACGTGAGCGCAGTCCGGCAGAGGCTGCCCTTTTGATGCGTCTCAAGGTATTCCTTACCATGAGATGGTTTTTCATTGTCGGCATCATCGTCGCGGCAACCGTTGCCCGTTCATTCAATATCGGCTTCCCCACCCTGCCGGTATATATCATCTGCGCCTTGATGCTCCTTTACAATCTGGTGCTGATGTATCAGGTACGGGGTCTGGAGGCTCTCGGTAGCGGCCTGATAATGCAGCGGATAACGGCTCTGGGCATCACCCATATTGTGCTCGACCTGTTAGCCTTTACCGTCATCCTTCATTTTACCGGGGGAATTGAAAACCCCTTTATTTTCCTGGCGGCTCTTCACATCGTTGGGGGTAGCACCTTGCTGCGCCGCCGAGAAGTATTCTTGATAGCTACTCAGGCAATTCTAATGGTCACTCTGCTGGTAATCCTGGAATACACAGGAATTGTTCCCCATGTCAACCTCAAAGGATTTGCCGACCCCGCCCTCTATCTTGGGGAGAGTTATATAGTGGCGGTTCTGATTGCCCTCGCCAGTATCCTTTATGCTACGGCCTACATGGCTACCGCCATTACTGCCGAGCTTAGAAAACGACAGAAAGAAGTGGTCAATCTGAGAGAGCAACTCCTCGACGAGACCACCGGCGAACTGCAGCGCATCTCTACCGAGAAGAGCGAGCTTGAGGAGGAAAGGAATCGTTTTCTCCGCTTCATAGGTATAGCGGCGCACGATATGAAAGCCCCGCTGGCCGCCATTCAAAGCTATTTTGGAGTTATGCTCGGGGGTTTTTCCGGGGAGCTCACCGATAAACAGAAATCCATGATAGAACGAAGCAGCATCAGAATTACCGAGTTGATGAACCTGATTAGCGACCTCCTGGACATCCCGCGCATTGAAAGCGGACAGCTGGTTCATGAGATGAAAGAGGTTTCTATCAGACAGGTAATACGGCATTCCGTCAGTGAACTGCGCGGCTTAGCCAAAGAAAAGGGCTTGAAACTAAAAACGGAGTTCTCCGAACATTTGCCCAGGGTTTATGGCTCGGCTCCCAGGCTCCAGCAGGTAGTTACTAATCTGGTAAATAACGCCATTCACTATACTTCAGAGGGGGGGATAACCGTCAGGACAACGGAAAAGAAAAGTAATATACAGGTTGACGTTATTGATACCGGCCAGGGCATCCCACCCGAAGATATGCCCAAAGTCTTTGACGACTTTTTCCGCGCCAGCAACGTGGATGCCAAAGGCACCGGTCTGGGACTATCTATAACCCGAAGAATTGTGGAATCGCACGGCGGCAAGATATGGGTTGAGTGCCCTTGTTCAGAAACCGGAACCGGCAGCATGTTCAGCTTTACCCTGCCCAAGAAAAAGTGACGGGAGGCCAAATATATGAAAGCAGGAACCAACCTGGAAAACGTTTTAGAAAGCGGGATGTTTGCTGTTACTGCTGAGGCAGGGCCACCCAAGGGAGCCGGCGCCAGGGTGCTGCAAAGAAAGGCTGAGGTGCTGCATACCTGCTGTGATGCCGTTAATGTAACCGATAACCAGACGGCTATCGTGCGCATGTCCAGCCTGGCTGGCTGCGTGCTCCTGCTCCAGGCGGGCACCGAACCAGTGATGCAGATGGTCACTCGCGACCGGAACCGTATCGCTTTACAAAGCGATGTTCTCGGCGCAGTAGCTCT
>JAHJRU010000196.1 GCA_018830745.1 Chloroflexota bacterium | reverse complement strand
GTCTGGACCCCGGTCTTGACGTTCCACCCCCGCAGTTGATAGTACTCGTCCTTTATCTGCTCAAACTTTCCCCGGTCAACCACCATGCCATTCCGCGAGATTACCTCCCCATCCTTTCCGGGTAAAATGCCATCGGGATTGCCAAACTCAATTTTTAAGGGGACGGTGTAATCGGCTTCCGGGATGGTATCATCTTCCCTGCCCTTACGCCCCTCCCGCACCAGTATGGCCCTCTGGAGATTAAAAACCCTCTCCCCTATTAGGGAAAGCCCTGCCTCATCCACCTCCATCCCGGTCACCGCCGAGATGACCTCACCTTCCACGGCAGGGTCACCGATATGGTCGCCAGAGCCCTTAACATATCGCATGGGCCAGGAAAAATCACACAGGATAGTGCACTCTTTGGCATACTCACGGTCCTGGATACATTTTGCGGCGCGGGCCTTCCCGTCATAAGTGGAGAAGTCAAAGGCGGTCTCATCCCCGAAGAACCTCTTGACAATGGCTCTCAGTATATCGGTGGAAACAAAAGACCCCGCCACCCGATTATACCAGTCAATCCACTCATGAATCATAAAGCTGACCTCATGAAGCTGCTGGATGGGAATCCTGGGCTCGGTGGCGTAAAGCAGTCCGGTTAGTATGTATAGTCTCGGGCCATAGGGGTACCAGTGTCCGGTGCGGTAAATATCGTCCCTAAATTGCTCTTCTGCCCCGTTTCCTATAACAGCCGCCGCCTTAACCGCACCCTCAGCCAGAATATCCCCAAGACCTTCCCTGTCAGATATCTTCCTGAACAGCGCCTCTATGTACTCCAGGCTGCCCATCTCCCTGGTTGATAGCCCAATGTCTTCGTCCTTTATTATGCCCTTTCGGACACACCTTCTCAGCCAGATGAGCAGAGCCTGCACCGCGGTAGCATCAACTCCATACTCATCGCAGAGTCGTACGGCATAAAAGGGAACATCGTTCTCTTCCCCGTAATAGTTCATGGCCAGGTCCCGATAGAGCCAGGGCGGCTGGCACATGAACTTACCTTTCTTTCCGTCAAGCGCCTGGTAAACAGCCCGACTGCACCCGCTGATGCATCCCCAGCAGGCGGTCTTCTTCAACTTGGGGTTTTCCTTCAAAAAAGGAGCGCTCAAGCCACAGGCATCGATGGAAGGCGCATCTCTTCTCAGCTCCCGGACATGCTTTTTTAGCGCTTCCAGCCTTTCCGGCCTGGCAGCGGCTACTTTACCGCTCCCCTGCACGGCAACCGCCTTTAGATTCTTAGAGCCCATAACGGCACCGAAACCGCCTGAGCCGGCGGCATCTTCATCCGCCAGAACAACCGCCATACGGACCAGATTTTCACCCGCCGGACCGGTGGCCGCCACCCTGGTACCTTTGCCATGAATCGCCCGCAGTTCTTCCTGGGTGGCGACGGTGCTTTTGCCCCGGAGAAAAGAGGCATCCTTTATTTCCACATTACCGTCCTGGATAAAGATATAAACCGGCTTATCCGCTTTACCATTAATCACCAGGCCATCGTAACCGGCAAATTTGAGCTGGGCGCCCCAGCTCCCCCCCAGATTGGCATAAGAGAAGGACTCATTGACGGAGATGGGGGATTTGCCACATATCTGCCATCTGGACCCGGCCAGCCCGGGAAAACCAGCCAGAGGACCGGTGATGAATATCAAACGGTTATCCGGGTCAAAAGGCTTGGCATCCGGCGGCACCTCATCCCAGTAAATCTTGGCGGCAATGCCTCTCCCGCCAAGAAACCGGTCCGCATAGTCCGAGGTGTATAATTCGCTGGTTATTCCGCTGGATAAATCAACCTTGAGAATCTTACCCGCATACCCAAACTCTGGCACCATTCTCCTCCTGATAAGGCAAAGCCGACTGGTTTCACCATAGACCACCATAGCTGGAAATGTCAAAGCTGACTTAAGACAATCCTTGACATGAGGCAAAGTCCACCCCTACAATTAAGATACCAATGACAATACACAGTCGACTAGTACCTGCTATTCTCACCGAAGACCCGCAAGCCCTGGAGGCTATGGTCCGCCAGGTAGAGACCTTCACCACCTACGCCCAGATTGATATTATGGACGGGCAGTTCGTGCCTTCGCGAAGCATAACCTGGGAGGACATAGCGCCCCTTTCCGTTAAATTCGCCTGGGAAGCCCACCTGATGACACTGCACCCGGAAGAGCAGTTTCAGGGCTACCAGCAGGCCGGCGCGCAGAAGGTCATCTTCCACTACGAAGCCACTCC
>JAHJRU010000195.1 GCA_018830745.1 Chloroflexota bacterium | reverse complement strand
GTGCTCGTAGGTGCAGATACCGGTGGGCAGAGCCTCCGGAATCGGGGTATCGGCGATAGTGGGGAACCCCCAGTTGATGGCTCCGGCGGCGTTGGCGTACCACTCGTCGGTGACGTAGCCCATGGGCAGAACGAAGGCGAATACACGGTCCTTGTTGTAGATAAGGATTTTCCGGAAGTCGCCCGGTTCGATACCGCCGAAAGACAGGGCGGCTCTGGTAGCGAAGCCCATGGCAAATACGGTGGAGCTGATATCGGGGCCGAAGGAGACCAGACGGGTCGGCCAGCCGATTTGAACACCAGCTTCGACTAACTGCTCGGAAAACCTCTGGCCGTTATATTCGCTGGACATGAAGACATAGAGGTTTTTCTGCTGCAGTTCCTGCGCTATGCTGGCAGCGATTTCCGATGTGGGGGCAGCACCGACGATGGCGGCAAAACCGGGTGCGGTGCCATCGACGAATTCCACGCCTCGTTTTCTCAATATGATGTCGTCCGCGGCACCAAGCCAGATATTGCTATCGGTGATATCCTCCTGCTTGGTGTAGAAGTCTGGCTGCTCCAGGTACCTTATGGCTTCAATAACCTCTTCGGCGAAGAAGGTAGCCATTCCGGCATCCAGGGCGGGCGCCAGATAGGGTAGGGGGTGTATCTCACGGACGGGTGGAGGCAGCATTTGCTTGCACTTCTCCAGGACTGCCTCCATATCTCCCAGCTTCTCCACCTTCATACCCGTCATGCCGTAGATTACGGGCAGGTAGTAGGCGGTATTGGGGAAACCTACTGGCTCGTTGGCTCCCCATTTGTCCATGGCCTGCTTCCACTTCTCCTCCGCCTGACCGAAAATCTTATGAGCGCCTCTAATGGCTGCTGATGCAATTATCTTAGACATACTTTCATATCCTCCAGTGTTTCTCTAGTGGTTGGCCTTATTCCAGCTCACGCCTCATGGCCATATCGTAGAGAACTCGTTCTCTAGCTTTGTCTATGCCCAACGCTTTGCGCTTCTTGTCTATGTGCTCAATCATCAGGCGAGCTGCCTCAAGCGGGTCGGGTTCAAAGGCCCACTTTCCGCCGTACATATCCTCCATATCCTTGAACAGGAAGTCGGATACTTCTTTGCTGCCGGTGGTGGGGAAGTTAACGCCGAACACGGTGAATACTCCAGAGGCGACGAAGTACTGACCGATGGTGATAGCCTTTTCGCTCATCCACTCTGGGGCTGCTCCGGCAGCCGGCAGGTCGCTGATGTCATCACCTAAACCGCCCTCTTTTACCATGGCGGTGGCGGCCATGAGGATGCGGCTGTTGTCAATGCAGGCACCAAGGTGCAGTACCGGTGGGATACCCACGGTTTCACAAACTTCAGCCAGTCCTGGGCCGGCGTATAGAGCGGCCGCTTCGGGGACCATCAGTCCGGCCTTGGCCAGAGCCATAGCGCTGCAACCGGTCTGGATTACCAGGACATCGTTCTTGATGAGCTCTTTAACCATAGTCAGGTGAGCGTCGTCGTGAGTGGTTCGGGCATTGTTACAGCCAACGACACCGGCAACGCCTCTGATTCTGCCGTTGATGATGTTATCGTTCAGTGGCCTGTATGAGGCACGGTACATGCCACCGAGCAGGTAGTTAATGGTCTCGTGGCTGAATCCGGCTATGAGGTCGGCTTTCACGTCCGGGATTAGAACCTCCCCGGACCTGTTGGGGAAGTTATCGATAGCTGCTCTGAGGATGCTCTTGGCCGACTCTATGGCGTCATGTTCTATAAACTCGATATGGGTTGCGCCCTGGATTTTAGCCCTGGCATCGGTAGTGATAATCTTGGTATGGTAGCACTGGGCGACATCAACTATGCCCTGCATAATACACTGGACGTCAACTATCATCGCTTCCAATGCTCCGGTAACTATTGCCAGCTCCTGTTGCAGGAAGTTACCGGCGATGGGAAGGCCATGGCGCATTAATACCTCGTTGGCGGTGCAGCACATGCCGGCCAGGTTTATTCCTGAGGCTCCCTTGGATTTGGCGTATTCTATCATCTCCGGGTCTTGGGAGACTACCGCCAGCATCTCGGCTAAGGCGGGCTCATGACCGTGAATGATGACATTTACCGCATCTTTATCCATTACCCCCAGGTTTATCTGGCTGTGCGTTGGCGTTGGTGTGCCGAACATAACATCCTGGAGTTCAGTGGCAATCATGCTGCCACCCCAGCCATCGGCCAGGGCACATCTGGAGCCAATGTGAAGCAAATCCTGGTAATCCTGATCTACGCCCATATGGGTGCGGTGCATAGTCTCTACTATTTCCCGGTCTATGCCACGGGGAGCGATGCCCAGTTTCCGCCACAGTTCCTGGCGCTTCAATGGAGCGCGTTTCAGCATGAGTAGTTCGCCTTCCTGCTTGCCGAACTCGGCGCGGAGAATCTCACCCACATCAAGGGCTATCTCATTGTTGCTGCGGTCACCTATGGTGACACCAAGCTCTAAAGCCAGTTGCAGCAGCTTCTGTTCGTCCTTAATCTCATAGCCGGGGGCTTCTCCCTTGGCGGCGGCGATAAACATGTCAGTTACCTTGCGGCCGTGGTCGCCATGAGCAGCGGCTCCGGCGGCAATCTTGCGGGCGAAGTTGCGGGCGGCGATAGTTTCTGCCGTTGCTCCGCAGACGCCGGTCCTGTTTTTCTTCTGCTCCGGTGTTTCCTCTCTGCCCTTGGGCACCGGCACGCGGCAGGGTCCCATGGCGCAGATGCTGCAGCAGTTGCCCTCTGCTCCTATGGGACAGGCTTTGGTTGACTCCGCTCTATCGAAGACAACGCGGCATCCGTCCCTGGCTGCCTTTTCCAGCATTTGAATGGTTGCGGGATCAATACTTTTCTTAGTTTCTTCTGCCATTTCGTTATCTATCCTCCCTTCCAGAATCAATTAGCGGACAATTCACTAATCATATCGCGTATCAGTTTTATGGCCTCGGGGTGCCTCATAATCAGCACATCGCCTCCTGCCAGCAACACGGTCATGGCTGACATGGCTTCCATTAGGATACCCCTCTTCTTGACATCACCCATCTTGGGGTCTTCCTCCGTAGGCAGTTTGGCTTCCTTGGTTTTCCATACCTCTTTGCCTATGTTGCAGATAAGCGGAAATTGAAGCTTGTCATCCTGCTGAGTAAGCGCGGCCATGCGGTCTCTTTCCATCACCGAATAACAATACTCGATGCCGTAGCCTATACCGCTGACGGTGGGGTCCATTATCATCTGCTTGTCCGGGACACCAAGATTGCCCAGGAGAATGTTAAGCTGTTTTGCCAGGTTAATATCGATAGGTGTTGATGAAATTACCGTGTGCTGATAGCCGATGGCTGAGGCGCCGATTTTCTTGTAGTCGCCTTCCTCAACCGGGCCCAGTATAAGGTTCATGCCGTGGCATAGCTCGGATACCTTGGTCAGTACCTCGGTGTCCTTGTCATGGTTGGCGGTGCCCCAGACAATCAGGGGGACGTCAATAGCCTCGGCTACTTTCTTGACCACCTCGGCGGCTTCATCCGCTCCGCGGTTGATACCGTTGGGGTCGGTGCTTTTCAGTTGCAGGCAAATCATCTCCGCCCCGTAGTCATCAATGCATTTCTTGGCCCAGGCCACCGGGTCATCGGTTACCCCGGCGAAAGGTTCCAAAGCGGCTTCCGGCCATTCCTCTGCCGGGCAGTCATAGACCTCCATGGCTATCTTGGGTAAGTTGGGCATCTCACCTTCAAAGAGGTAGAAGGGATAACAGCTCTCACCACCGACGGTTATGGCTTTGTCACCCTTGCCCAGCGTTATTTCCTTTATTTTGCCACTGTATGGGGTTTTCGGAATTTCAAATGCCATTTTTCACCTTCCTTAACTAAGCTGGGGTCTTCCTTTTCTCACTGCCGAACCAGTCTTTTCCGTACCAGTACCTTTCGCCGTTTTCCAGGTATCTCAGCTTCTCTTCACGGCTGGCCATCTTCTGCCGCCATCTCCCTCTTTCTGCTCCCTCTGGCTTGCCTGGCTCAAAGGTTGCTCCCAGCACTTCCACCTTGTCCCGTCCCGGGGCGGGCTTTTCTTCGATTACGTAGTCCATATTTACCTCCGTTCCTAGATTAAACCAGCCTTTATTTTGGCGGCTCTAAGTGTATTTAGCATCAGCATGGTTATGGTCATGGGGCCTACCCCCCCAGGTACCGGGGTAATAGCCCTGGCTTTCTCTTTTACGCCCTCGAAATCAACATCACCGACGAGAATCCTCTTGCCTTCGGCCGTTTTGCCGATTTCGTTAACGCCGACGTCGATTATCACCACGCCTTCTTTGACCATGTCCGCGGTGATGGCATTGGCTTTACCGGCCGCTGCTATTATTATATCAGCCCTCTTGGTGTGAAAGCTAATGTCACGAGTGTGGGTGTGGCAGATAGTTACCGTGGCATTGGCGCCTTTTTGCTTTTGCAGCAGGATATTAGCAATAGGCTTGCCTACGATGTTGCTCCGGCCAACCACCACTACTTCTGCCCCATCGGTCTCTATCCCGGAGCGCATCAGCAGTTGCTGGATGCCGTGGGGAGTGCAGGGCAGATAGTCCGGTTCCCCAATCATCAGTTTGCCCACGTTTACCGGGTGGAAGCCATCAACATCCTTCTTGGGGTCAATGGCGAAGAGCACGTTGGTCTCATTGATGTGCTTGGGCAGTGGCAGCTGAACCAGAATGCCGTGAATCTTGGGGTCTTTATTCAGCTTGTCGATTAGCGCCAGCAGGTCGGCTTCGCTGGTGTCAGCCGGCAGGTCGTGCCTCTCCGAGTAAATTCCCAGCGCTGCCGATGTCTTTTCTTTCTGTCCCACATAGACCTGTGATGCCGGGTCTTCGCCTACCAGGACAGTAACCAGCCCCGGTACCACGTTATGCTTTTCCTTCAGTTCAGCGACTTCCTGCTTAATTTCCTCACGAATCTGCTTGGCAATTTCAGTGCCGCTGATAATCTGTGCTGTCATAATTACCCCCTATTTTTATTTTTCAGAGAGACGAGTTGCCTCAGCCTCCTTTAAGTAGCCTGGTCATTAGTTCGTTTACCGTAGCCACCGCCCTGGAGGTATCCGGCAGGTCGAGCAATGGCTTTTGCTGCAGGTCACACTGGCGCACTTCTTCATCAAAGGGGACAGTAGTTGTCGGGGTAAGTCCCAACCTGTTCATTTCCTCAGCTACCGCCGGGTCCAGTCCATCGGCCACAAAGTTAATAATAACCGATTGCCGCTTTACCGCCAGGCCCAGTTCCGAGACCAGGTCCTTTATGCGCGCCAGGGTGCGCACCCCCTTTACCGAATGGTCGGATACCAGGAGCAGCTCATCGACGTTTTGCGTGGTCCGCCGGCTGAGGTGCTCCAGCCCGGCCTCGTTGTCCATCACCACGTAGGCGTAATTATCGCTCATAGTATCCAGGAATTTCCTCAGGATTGAATTGGGGTAGCAGTAGCACTCCGGGCCCTCACCTCTGCCCATGGTTACCAGGTCAAGCCTGTTGCTTTCCACTACCGCCTCGTTTAGCTTATATTCCAGGTAGGCTTCCTTGGTGAATCCGGCGGGGATGTTTATTTTCTCCACATTAAACGAGGCAATCAATGAGCCAAGTGTCTGGCTTACCTCAAGGCCCAAACTGTCCGCCAGATTGGCATTGGCGTCCGCATCGACGGCCAGGATTAGTCCTGAGTCGTTCTTCTTCAGGTAGCGAATAATGAGGCTGGTGATGGAAGTCTTGCCGCTACCCCCTTTTCCAGCCACCGCAATAGTGCAAGTCAAACGGTTGTCCTCTGCTTTCCTTTATTTTTTCGCAGCTTTTCCAGTTTCTCCTTCACCGAGGGAAACTCATCCGCATTGGTGTGCGGCAGGAATAGTGCCGCCATATAGTTTTTCATGAATTCATTATTCTCGCTGAGTTCCAGATTGGTGGTCATCCGGGCCACATTTCTGGCATCATCGAGCAGGTCGGTGGAGAAAGATGTCAGCCTGGCGCCCAGCAGGGAACCGTTGCCGATGAAAGTGAACCTGTCCCGGGGGATATCCGGGAAGAGTCCAATGGTTATACCATTTTCTATATTGATATGGCTACCGAAAGCACCGGCGATAATAACCTGCTCCAGATTGGCACAGCAGGTCATCCCTACACTGTTGACTAGCGTCTGGCATCCGGCATACATGGCTGCTTTGGCTCGAATAAGATTATCGATATCGGCCTCGGTAATGACGATATCATCATTCGTCTGAGTCTCTGAAGCCCAGGCCAGAACATACTCGTTGCCATCTTTGCCCGGTCTGATTCGCTTGGTGGGCAGGTCGGTATAGAATTCTCCGTTCTGCCCAATGACGCCGGCTTCCAGTAAAGCGGCGATTATATTTATCAGTCCGGAGCCGCAGATTCCCTTCGGCTTTTCATCCCCGATGGTGCCTAAAGTGGGCTCCAGAGTAGCCGGGTCTATATCAAAATCCTCGATAGCGCCGGTGGTAGCTACCATCCCGTGCTTTATACCGCCGCCTTCAAAAGCGGGTCCTGCTGAGCAGGCGGCGGCAACCAGCCAGTCTGAATTGCCCACCACTATCTCACCGTTGGTGCCGATATCTATATAGTAGGTAAGCTGACTTCTCTGGTGTACGCCAGACCCAACGATGCCAGCGTTAATATCACCGCCGACGTAGCTGGAAACCAGCGGGAAGGTAAAAAGATAAACGTGGTCGCCGACCTCAATGCCCATCTCATTACCCTTGACCGGCGGGATAAAAGTGGCTGCCGGCGTATAGGGGGCCAGCCTGATGTACTGCGGGTCGAGGCCCAGTAGAATCTGAATCATGGTGGTGTTACCGGCTACCGCCAGATGCCCAATTTCCTGTCGGTCAATGCCGCTTTTATCCAGTAACTGCTGGATAAGCTCGTTGATGGTGCCCACCACGGCTTTCTGCAACTTGGGGCAGCCGCCTTTCTGGCAGTAGACGATACGGCTGATAACGTCCTGCCCGTAGCTTATCTGGGCGTTGTAATCTATACCTTCAGCTATAACCTGCCCTTTGTTCAAATCGAGCAGCTGGCCGCAGACGGTGGTGGTGCCGATGTCAAATGCCAGCGAGTAGTGGTTTTTCCTGGTATCTCCTACTTCAACCTTGGTCAGTCTGGGGCGGCGGCGGTCAGCAGCC
>JAHJRU010000194.1 GCA_018830745.1 Chloroflexota bacterium | reverse complement strand
GCCCACTATACTTGTCTGTTATTACGCTTACAGAAGTTACCTCTCCAAAAGCCACGAATTCTTGCCGTAAGTCTTCTTCGGTTACCTCGTACGATAAATTACCCGCATATATTTTCATGTTTGATTCCCCTCCTTAGATTGTGTAATCCTTGTTAAAGTGACATACACAAGCCAGGCATACCTGATATGTGTATGTCTTCAAGAGCAAACTAGCGTGATCTGCTCAGCCTGACCTTATTGTAGCAATCGCTGCAATAGACCGGCCGATCTTCGCTGGGCTTGAATGGCACCTGGGTAGCTTTTTCGCACTCGGCGCATACCGCAGGAAACATCTGGCGTTGAGGCCTGTAGCCATAGCTATCGTTCCTATAGCTGTTGTCACTATTGCTGTTCTGCCGCGCCTTCCTTTCCTGGCGGCATGAGGGACAGCGCTTGGGAACATTAGTATAGCCTCTGGACGCAAATTGCTCTTGTTCCTCGACGCTGAAGGTGAATGTAGTCTCGCAATCGAAACACTGGATCGACTTGTCCCGGAAATTCATTGGATGCCCTCCTCTCTTCGTAATTATAGTTGGAGTTCGGGTCATCCAATACTTGATATAAGTCTACAAGGATTATGAGAAGCTGTAATAACCTAAACCGAAACTACTCAATATTAATAATACACCAAAACGGTCAATTTTGCAAGTAATTAAGTGTCAAGGTGGGTAACTCAGATATGCATGGTCAGAGTATAGCATTAAGACAGACACACTTTTACGGTTCTGATAGTCTATACCGCCTCCTGATTAAAGCCTCTCTCAGATAACCTCCTGCTCTCTCAAACTGGCAATATCCTCTTCGCTGTAGCCTATCTGGTTCAATATCTCGTCATTGTGCTCACCAAGTGTAGCGATGTGGCCGGTTATTTCTCCCGGTGATTCAGAGAGTTTTATCACTATCCCGGGTACAGGTATCTTCCCTTCCCCCGGGTAATCAACATCCACCATCATCTCTCTGGCTTTTAACTGGGGGTCAGCGGTAACATCAGCCAGGGTATTTACTTTCTGACAGGGCACTCTTTGTGCTTCTAGCAAGCGACTTATTTCGTCTACGGTCTTACCCGCCGCCCAGGGTTGTACTATCTCGTTA
This sequence comes from Chloroflexota bacterium, assembly GCA_018830745.1. Classification (GTDB taxonomy): domain Bacteria; phylum Chloroflexota; class Dehalococcoidia; order Dehalococcoidales; family JAHJRU01; genus JAHJRU01. The sequence goes on along the minus strand of JAHJRU010000194.1, from coordinate 1,827 downwards.
ATAAGATGGCGATTTTCCGCCCGTTTAGCATCGCTATCGAATCTGGGGTCATCACCAAGCTCCTCTCTCCCGATTAGCTTAATAAATCTCTGCCAGATACTACTTCGGCCAAGATGGACAAAGACCCAGCCATCCTTAGCCTGGAAGGTATCAGCGTAGGCATAAGGGCTGGCATTGCCGGTCTTTGGCCGTTCATGGCCGAACACCATATATTCAGTCAGAAAGCCCTGCATCCCAACCAGACTTACCGCCGTATCGTAGAGGGAGACATCAATATGCTGGCCTTTGCCTGATTTTTCTCTATGCCAGAGAGCCATGAGTATCCCCACGGCGGCATGAAGTGCCGTGGCATAGTCAACCCAGGCCGCCGCCGCCCGCGCCGGCCTCCCGTCTTCAGGGAAACCACTGAAGCTCATCGAACCGCAGGCTGCCTGGGCTATGGGGTCAAAACTTAATTTCTCCGATGACGGACCCCAGGAACCGTAGCCCGAAACACTGGCTAAAATAATCTTTGGATTAATCTGCTCAAGTCTATCGTAAGTGACACTAAGTCGTTTTCTGATAGCCGGACCGTAGTTTTCCAGAACTACATCTGATATTGCCGCCAGCCGAGAGAATACTTCCTGCCCCTCCGGGGAACTCAGGTTAAGGGTCATCGACTTTTTGTTGCGCACGCGGGAGATAAATAAACCGGAATCGCCATTTATTAATTTGAACCCGATTCTACGGTCATCATCGCCGCCCGGTCGCTCAACACGAATAACCTCAGCCCCCATATCGCCCAAAAGGGTGCTGGTATAAGGACCAGCCAGATGACGGCTTAAATCAATTACCCTGATACCCGCTAGAGGTCCCATAATGCTACAGGTTCTTCCTGAATTTGGTGTGGTCCGGCTTTCTCTTCTCCAGGAAAGCCTGGCTTCCCTCTTTACCCTCTTCCATGCTAGAGAACATCCTGAGCATGGACATGCCTGTTTTCTCGGCGCCATAGAGGTGATCAGTCTCAGCATTAAAGGCAAATTTCATTGATTTCAAGGCAGTGGGACTCAACTCCATTATCTCCTGACATATCTTGATGGTTTCCTCTTCCAGCTTTTCCTCCGGCACCACCCAGTTTACCAGTCCCATATCCAGAGCTTGCTGTGCGGTGTACCGCCGGCACAAAAACCATATCTCCCGCGCCTTCTTCTCACCGACTACTCTGGCAAGGTAGCCAGCACCAAAACCGGCATCAAAGCTGCCGAACCGCGGTCCCACCTGCCCAAACACCGCCTTCTCTGAGGCTATTGACAGATCACAGAGCAGATGATATACGTGCCCCCCACCGATGGCATACCCGTTGACCATAGCTATCACCGGCTTGGGAATATTTCTGATGAGATAGTGAACCATGGTGCCCAATCCGTCCAGCTCCACCCCCTTATATCTCCCCGTTTCCGGGTCCCTCTCGGAAACGTCCCCCCCGGAGCAGAAAGCGTTGCCCACACCGGTTAATACGACCACGCCAACGCCATCATCGTGCCAGGCTTCCAGAAAAGACAGTTCCATTTCCTTAGTTGTTTGCCGGCGGACGGCATTTCTCTTATCCGGCCGATTTATGGTTATCTTGGCGATCTCCCCACCTGTTTCGTACACCACATCAGTGAATTCCGGGTGCTCTTTTTTCCATTCCATATATCAGACCTCCTTACGAGCTTAAATCATTATAGAACTGACATATCTTACGTTAGCCTTCTCGCCACCGGCCACTTGTCCTGGCTGGTTTCCCTGGAAGGAAGAATCACCGTAGAACTACCGGGGGCTACATCCTCCTCCCGCTGGTTTATG
>JAHJRU010000193.1 GCA_018830745.1 Chloroflexota bacterium | reverse complement strand
TGGGAAGGTGTCAGGCCGGGGACGGTGGCGAAATGCTACGGGCAGGGTCACTGGGCATATGGCAGGATAGCGTCTGAGGTTTTTGGGAAGACACCCCGAGGCGGAGATAACAACGCTTTGATTCCCGCTGACTACGACCGCTTGAGTGGAAGCAGCGCGTTTTTTGGCATCGTGCGCGTTACCCTGGAAAAAGCATAGGGGACAAGGAAAATTACTAACTAAATTCAAAGGTGGTGGAAGCGATGTTTACAGAACTCCTAGCCAGAGAAGAATGCCGGCGAGATTCATATAAGCTCTTGTCCGAGTGTTACTATCTGCCGGAAGAGAACCTGCTATCCAGGCTCGGCAGCCTGGACAGGTCAAGGGGTGAACTGTTTTCAGAAATCACCCAAAGAATCCCTCAACTGACCGACATGGAGTCGTTACAGATAGATTTCTCCGGGCTTTTCGTAGGCCCTTACGTGCTTCTTGCCCCACCCTATGGCTCGGTGTATCTGGAAAACAAGCGCATGGTCATGGGCGAATCGACCTTAGATGTAATCAGTCAATACAAGGATGAAGAACTGGATATAGGCATTAAGGAAGCGCCAGACCATATAGCCATCGAACTGGAGTTTATGTACTTTCTTATCTTCAGAGAAATTGAGGCTATCAGAAATGGACAGTACGATGACGCCGTCAAGTTTTTAGCCAAAGAGAAGGCCTTCTTAACCCATCACCTGAGCACATGGGTGCCCGACTTTACGGATAACATAAAGAAGCACGCACAAACCAAGTTCTACCAGGATTTAGCTCACCTCACCGATTCCTTCGTATTGAAGGACTTGGAAACCGTCTCCGATGATTCCATTATTGACGTGCTGAGGGTGCGTCTAGAAGTATAGGGATAAAGCTGACTTGAAAGGACGAGGACAATGACCCCCATAGTTTCCTTCATAGGTAAATCTAATTCCGGTAAAACTACCCTGTTAAAGCAGGTGATTCGTGAGATGAAGTCACGAGGCTACAGCGTGGGAGCCATAAAACACACGCACCACGACTTCGGCATGGACCAGCCGGGTAAAGATTCCTGGCAACTGGCCCAGGCTGGAAGTGATGCTGTCGCCATCTCCGGGCCAGGCAAGGTGGCGGTGATGCAGCAGGTTGAGGAGGAGCTTACCCTGGACCAAATCGCGGCGCTATTTAAGTGCCACCTGGATATAATACTGGCTGAAGGATACAAGGGCGGCGATACCGCCAAAATCCTGGTTCAGGGTCCAGCAACAGAACATTTCAACTACGATGACAACCTGTTAGCCATTGTTTCTCCCCGGATGTCAGCTACCGGTCAGCCAGAATTCGATGGCGAGGTCATCGATAACATTATAGAGCTTCTTATACAGCAGATTGGCCACCGCCGGCTGGATAAAAGGAAGCCTGAATACGCTGTACAGTAAATAAAGGGGGCTTATAAAAATGCCGCATTTCGGACCATGGGAGATTGGCCTAGTCCTTTTGATTATCATTATCGTCTTCGGCGTAGGCAAACTACCGCAAGTAGGCGGGTCTATCGGCAAGGCGCTAAGGGAGTTCCGGCAGGCAAGGTCGTCTGGGGATGTCGACGGCGTGGAGCCAGGGCTAAAAGTAATTAAAGACTGAGCATTCGGACCACTGCGGGAGCGTATTGTAACCAAAGACGCAAGGTCATATGTTCCACCCTAGCAGGTTGAGGGTGTGGGAGGAGTTTTGACCAGAGGCGCTTTCTTTAAACCATCTTTCACCACGATGGACAGTAATAGCAATTTCAGATTTAACCTGCCCGAGTTAGGCGGAGCACTGGGCGACATAGGCACACTGCTGCCCCTCATGGTCGCCCTGATAATGATTAACGGACTCAATGCCACTTCCGTTTTGCTCGGGGCAGGCCTGTTCTACATCTTCTCCGGATTGTATTACCGCCTCCCCATGCCGGTGCAGCCCCTGAAAGCAATGTCAGCCATCGCTATTTCACTGGGCGTTTCCGCCAGTGCCCTTGGAGCCGCCGGACTTCTCATGGGGGTTATCCTGCTATTCTTATCCTTCTCCCGCTTGATCACCTTCGTGGTCAAGCTGTTTCCGCGACCAGTGGTGCGCGGCATCCAGCTCTCTGTGGGCTTTATTTTGCTCAGAAAGGGTGTCGAGCTGGCCTTCAGCCATGAAATATTTATTGGTGGAGCATCTTATTTTACCGGCATGAACCAGTTCCCCCTGGGAATCATACTGGCAATCGTAGCCATCGTAATATTTTTCCTGTTCAGGCAAACCCAGCGCTTTCCATCTTCACTGGCTCTGCTTACCTTCGGTCTGGGAGCCGGCGTGGTCTTTGTGACCGTTCCCGCCTTCGACAAGTTCAGCCCCGCGCTGCCGGCAATTGCTCTGCCAAGCTCCGCTGAGTTCTCCTTCGCCCTCATGGCGTTGGTGATTCCCCAGTTACCCCTGACCCTGGGGAATGCCGTGGTCGGCACCTGGGATACCGCCAAAACTTATTTCAACGAAAAATCATATCGCGTCACCCCACGAGCACTTACCGCATCTATGGGAATCGCCAATATCGCTGCCGGACTCTTCGGCGCCATGCCCATGTGTCATGGCTCAGGCGGTCTTACCGCACATTACAAACTGGGAGCCAGAACCGGGGGGGCCAGCATAATGATCGGCACCCTGCTGATATTGATGGGCGTGCTGTTCGGTTCGGCGGCTCCGGGCTTCCTTTCCCTTTTGCCGCTATCAGTACTAGGCACACTTCTGGCGGTGGTCGGCATCTACCATGCCCTGCTGGTACGCGACCTGAAAGGGGTAAACCAGCTGGCTATAGCCGGCACCGTGGCAGCAACCACCCTGCTCCTGGGTAATCTAACCTTCGGATTTGGCGCCGGCATCCTCCTGTACGGCTTCCTGAAAGTCGTCGGCAAACTCTCCAAGGGGAAATCCCTGAGACGGTTCAACCGTGCTCCAGCAAAAGAAACCATAACAAGTGTATCCTGAGAAGTATGCCATATACCAGGAACCTCTACCGGCAAGCTAACCCCTTTCAAATGATATGAAGGCACTTGCAAAATTATAGCTTCTATGATACTTCTATTATACTGAGATTCCCATTAAAATACTGTCGAGCCTGGTAATGCCATGAATAAAGCTCAAAAAAAGATTGAAACTGGTTCAAAAATCGCCATTATTGGTGGCGGTCCGGCGGGCTGCTTTTTTGCTTTGTATCTCAGACGCTATGCCGAAGAAAGGAACATCCATCCAGAAATCACCATTTACCAGGAAAGGGATTTCAATGAACTAGGCCCAAAAGGATGCAAGGGCTGTGCCGCTATACTTTCCATATCCATGATAAAGAATTTGAGGGAACTCGGGCTTAGAGTTCCCGACGAAGTAATTCAAAGCTGGATAAAACACTACGCTGTACATAGCCCGCATACGGCTATGAGCATAAGCAATCCCGTTAAGACAGTGCAAATTGCCAGTGTTTACCGTGGCGGCGGACCCCAGATATCCCACTACGAAATGCCGATAAGTTTCGATGGCTGGCTACTTAGCCAGGCCAAGAAGCAGGACTCAAGGGTAATAAACCAAGCAGTATCAGGCATTTACCTGGGCGAGGAACCCGCCGTAGAAGCAGCGGGCGAGAAGTCAAACTACGACTTGGTAGTACTGGCTTCGGGGGTAAATTCAAAGACCATCCCCATTACAGGACTGGACTACGTACCACCTGAAACGAGAACCATGTCGCTGTCAGAGCTCTATATCGGCGCTTCCCAGGTAAAATCGCGCCTTGGTCACGTGGCTCATGCCTTCCTGATACCGCACTCACGGATAATCTTCGGAACACTGGTGCCTAAAGGACCATTCATAAACGTATCCGTCATCAGTAATGGCCAGCGACCCGTCTCCGCCAAGGAGTTCCTAAATCTCCGCACAGTCCAGAGTATATTGCCAAAGGACTACCAGGTCACCTGCAACTGTAAACCTAAGACTTTGATTGGTGCAGCACGTAATTATTACACTGATGGCTTCGTGGCTATTGGGGATGCCGCCATAACCAGACTGTATAAGGATGGAATTGGCTCCTCGCTGCTGAGTGCGCGTGAAGCCGCCCGAGTCACCATTCATCACGGACCATCTCAACAGTCCTTTGAGCGGTACTATCAACCCTTCTGCCAGGAAATCCAGCGAGACAATCGATGGGGTAAATTGCTTTTCTCCATCAACAACCGAACTAAAGACTCACGCTTATTCGTGCTAACGCAACAGCGACTGATTGGTGATGAGCACGACATTAGAGGGTCATCGCCCTTCACCAAGTCTGCCTGGGGAATGTTCAGTGGGGGGTACACCTATAAAAAAATCGCTATGATGTCTTTTGCCCCGGTTCCTCTCATAAGGCTGTTTACCGCTTTGATTGGTGAGAGCTTCACCGCTCTGTTCCACAGGGAGCTTACGGACCGCAGGAGATTGCATGTAGGTAGCCGAAAGGTACTGATACTTGGCAGTGGATTCGGCGGCACCTACGCTTTACGTAGTCTGGTCCCGTCACTGAACCGCAATGAGAATGTCCAGATAACCATGGTGAGCGACGAGAACTTCTTCCTGTTCTCTCCTCTTCTTCATGAAGTGGCGATGGGAGGGATAGAGACCAGGCATGTCGCTTATCCCATCAGAAGACTACACTGGAGAGACCGGTTCAACTTCGAACAGGCGGAAGTGAAGAGGATAGACCTTCAGGAACGCCAGGTAATCACCACGCTGGGAACATTGCACTTCAACTACCTGGTTATGGCACTTGGCAGCGTTGCCAATCCTCCAATAGCTGGCTCCGCCGCCGGAAAAGGCAATAACCTGTTCACCTTGAGAACCCTGCATGATTCCATGCTGGTTAGAAACCATATCATCAGCGCCTTTGAGCAAGCCAGCGTTGAGATAGATATAGAACGGCAGCAGCAATTACTCACTTTTGTTGTCGCCGGGGCGGGCTATACCGGCGTCCAGGTGATAGCTGAATTAAGGGACTTCATCCATAAACATATAATTAGATTCTATAAAACGATAGCGCCGGAAAACATCAGGCTCATCCTGGTAGAAGCCGAACCGAAGATTATCCCTGAGCTACAACTTAAACTCGGAGCCTATGTTATGAAGACTCTCAAAGAAATGAATATAGAAATCAGGTTGAAGTCACGGATAACGCAAATCTGGGAAGACCGGGTAGAAATCAATCATACGCAAATCGTACCCACCAGTACCCTTATCTGGGTAGCCGGGGTGGTAGCCCATCCGCGGATTGCCGAGCTAGAGGTTCCCAGGGATAAAATCGGGCGAGTACTGGTTAATGAGTATATGGAAGTAGTCGGTTCTCCGGGCGTGTATGCGGTGGGCGATTGTGCTCACTTTGTAGACCCCGAGTCAGGCCAGCCGATACCACCCAGGGCACATACCGCCGTGCGGCAAGCCAAGATAGCGGCCCATAATATTCTGTCTGAGATAAGAGGCCGAGATAAGAAACCGTACCGTTACTCTAATCCGGTCGAAATGGTCTCTTTGGGTGCTTCCAAGGCTGCATTCGGATTGTACCGCCTGCGGTTATACGGCTTGCCGGCACGGCTCATCTGGTTGGGAGCCTATACCCTGCTGGTTACCGGTATGTATAACCGTCTACGTATCGTCACCGACTGGCTCCTGTCCCGCTTGTTCGGTCGTGACACTACGTTTCTTAAATCAATTAAGTAGTACGGCAACGAAAGTGATTTTCTGAAAAGCGAACGTCCGGTAATCCATGAAATACGCGGCACAGTGCTAATGAGACTGAGCCAGAACGGAAGTGAAACTTGAATATGAGAGGCAGACAATTAGTCAGACATACTGGTACGGTAACCAGTAACGGGCACCCTGATTCCAGGGGAAATTCTACCCAGCCCGGTCATGAGCCGTCTACTGTCCCTATGAGCTGTATTGCTTTAGCCGGTGGTAAGGCAACGCGGCTTGGCCGTGATAAAGCCTTCGAAAATATAGGCCACAGCAGCCTATTGCATCGTGTGCTGGCCTGTCTGAGCTATTATGGCGGTGAAATCACCGTAGTCACCGCCGCGAAAAAACTGCTCCCGCAGTTAGATGATTTCCCCGGACTAAAGATAACAACTGATATATATCCCAATAAAGGCCCATTGGGCGGAATCCACAGTGGCTTAACAGCATCAAATTCACTCCACAACCTCGTCGTCGCCTGTGACATGCCCTTTCTTAACAGAGCCTTTATGAGCTACCTGATGCAACTCTCAGATGGTTTTGACATAGTAATCCCACGCTTTAACGGCATGGTCGAACCGCTACACGCCATATACTCGAAGGAATGCCTGGCAGCTATGGAACACTTGCTAAATCTCGGGAGACTAAGCTTATTGCAGCTTCTGAAACTGGTCAGGGTAAGGTATGTAGAGAGTGAGGAAATTGATAAGTTTGACCCGGAGCATTTGAGTTTCCTGAATATCAATACCGAAGCCGATTTGGAGCGTGCCAGAAAGCTGCTCGCGGCGAATGACGGGCCCGATAAAGAGTTAACGAGCGCCTTATAGGGTCGTCCTGGCATACCTGCTTTTCCAAAAAGCAAGACCGATGTCCTCCGTGCCGATTAAGCGGCTTCATGGAATCCAAGGATAGTCATCAGACAACTCGGAAAACCAGCAGCAGCGTTAGCACGGCCAGTATCGAAAATAAAACGCCCACGAATTTGCCCATGATAGCCGCGTTTAATTTATTCGCCAGGAAAACGCCAATCTGAGCACCCACGATAACGCCCGGCACGGTGAAAACAAGGACGGAAATAACATTGGTAAAAATAGATGCGTCCCCTTCTTGAAGAAGAAATAGGCATGGAAGACAGAGCCAACGCTGGCGCTCATGGCTACCAGAAAAACAGATGTGGCGGAAGCCGTAGCCACCGGAAGCCTCATTCTTTTGAGAAAGTTCAACTCATTGATTTCGCCCAGCCCGGCAGATATCATGCCAATTAGCAATCCTCCAATGGCACTGGTGAACCTGGTCACCCCGTTTACCAACGGCTCGCCACTGATACCGCTGACTCCGGTGCAACGGGGGTCCTTGGGTATACATTCCTTTCCGGCGAACAGGAACTGATATGCGAGATAGAAGAGCAACAGCGCCAGCATTATCTGCAAACTGGAGGCAGGGATTACCCTTCCCAGGAGAATACCGGCTGCCGTGGCCGGAACGGTAAAAATAATTATCTTCCTTACAATATCAAAGTCAATTTCCTTTTTGCGCCAGTAACCAACTACACCGCTGGAGAAGCCAAAAAATTCGATGACCAGTCCGGCGCCCAGGGCAATCAGCGGGTCCAGTCTCAACACCAGCATAAAAAAAGGGGCAAACAGGACCGCACCGCCGATGCCAGCCATCATGGCAATGGTAGCAATGCCGATGCCCACCAGAAACATAAACCAGAGGCCCGGGTCAATCATGGTGACTGCCCTCCTTTTGGTTCAAGTATGCCCGAATTATACCAGAAAGCTGGATAATGGCAAATCCATAAGGCGATATTATACCACCAGGACTGCCCCGTTATCATAATGCGCTACACCATTATTGTCTTTTACTATGAATGGCAGTAAAATACAGGCTACACTGGCAAAAAAGCTGAGAGGCTAATAGAAGGTAAACAATGTCCAGCCAGACACTAATTTTTGAAAAGGTGGGGCAAATCGGTGTTGTCACGCTAAACCGTCCCGAAGCCAACAATGCCATTAATATGGAGTTGGCTGGAGCAATGGCTGACCTCTGCTCTGAAATCAACCAGGACCAGGAAATCAGGGTGGTTATCATTACCGGGGCGGGAGAGACTTTCTCGGCGGGCACAGACTGGGGTAGCCACTCGGAGGAAATAGCGTTGTGGTCAGTAGCTACGCCGGTGGACAAACTCAACTGCCCGGTTATCGCGGCTATCAATGGTGATGCCCTGGGTCAGGGCCTTGAGCTGGCTCTGGCCTGCGACCTGAGAATTGCCGCCGAAACTGCCCGCCTGGGCCTGCCCGAAATCGCCTCCGGGCTCATTCCGCGTGACGGAGGCACACAGCGTCTCCCCCGGCTTATCGGCAGAGCCAGAGCCCTGGAGATGATTCTTCTGGGGGAATCCATAAGTGCTGCGGAAGCGCGTCAGCTTGGCCTGGTCAATAAAGTTATCCCGCCGCCAGAGCTATCATCAACAGTGGATGAAGTAGCGCAGCGAATAGCCTCCAGCGCCCCTCTTGCCCTGAGATACTCCAAAGAGGCCATAATGAAGGGCTCGGAGTTGACCTTGGAACAGGGACTACGGCTTGAGAGCGACCTCTATGCCATACTGCAGACAACCCGGGACCGTACCGAGGGCATAACCTCTTTCCTCGAAAAGAGGCCGCCTGAATTCAAAGGAACGTAAAGCATGGGAAGCTTCCAGACCGTAATTTACGAGAAAAACGAAAGCATGGCCTACATCACGCTCAATCGCCCTGAAGTTCTAAACAGCTTCAATACCCAGATGCGGGATGATATGTATCAGATTTTGGGTGCCATTAAAGACGATGCCGAGGTAGCGGCAGTTATCATCAAAGGGGCCGGCGACAAGGCGTTTTGCGCCGGGGCAGACCTGAGCGAGTTCCTCACCGCCCCTTCTCCGGTTATCGCCCGTCAGATACGCTGGGAGCGAGATGTCTGGGGACTCTTCCTCAGCCTGCCCCAGCCCATTATTGCCGCCCTGCACGGATATGTCCTGGGGTCGGGACTGGAGCTGGCTTTATGCTGCGACCTGCGTATCGCCGCCGACGACGCCCAATTCGGGTTCCCCGAAGTGGAACTGGGCATCATACCGGCGGCTGGAGGTACCCAGACCCTGCCGCGCGTGGTGGGGCGAGCCCAGGCTCTGGAGATATTGCTCACCGCCCGCCGCATTGATGCCGAAGAAGCCTGCGCTATTGGCCTGGTCAATCTGGTAGTGCCCCGGGCTGAACTCCTGCCCGCAGCCGAAGAAATGGCCCGAAAAATAGCCAGCCTTGACCAAAACGCTGTCAGGCTGGCGAAGCAGGCAGTAGTCAGAGGGCTGGACTTACCACTGGCAGAGGGTTTAGAATTGGAGAGGAGGATTGCGGGCCAGGCGTTTAAAAACCGCAGACGGCAAACGCACTAGCAGGCCTGAGGCTTAAGAGAATGCTCGGGAGCAGTACGCCGAGTCCTGATTCCGGGACGCTGCTAACTCGAATAATATATCTGAGGAGGAATAATGGCTAACCAGGTAGGCAAGAGGTATATCTGCAAAAAATGCGGCTCCGAGTTCATCGTTACCCGACCCGGCGAAGGAGCCCTTAAGTGCTGCGGGCAACCAACGGAGATTAAGGGGAGCAACTAATAACGCATAATAAATAGCCTGATATTTTGAAGGGGATATGTAGATGAACCAATTAGGCAAGAGATTTAAATGCGAGGTTTGTGGCACGGAAGTGCTCTGCACCAAAGCCGGTGACGGTACCATCATCTGCTGCGACAAAGAAATGGCTCTCCAGGAACCCAAACCCCTGCCTTCCTCAGACTAAGGTTGCATCCCAGAACCACGGCTTGAGGCATACATGGAGCAGGAAGACAAAAAGGCGCTGAGCGGACGGCGAATTCTGGACCTGGCTGATGAGAAAGCCTCTTTCTGCAGCAAGCTCCTGGCTGACATGGGAGCTGAGGTCTTTAAGATTGAGAGACCGGGCGGGGATACATCCAGGACAGTGGGTCCCTTTTGGGGAAACAGGCTGCATCCGGAGAAAAGCCTGTCTTTCTGGTACCATAACACCGGTAAGCTGGGCATAACCCTGAATCTTGACAGCGAAGAGGGGCAGCAGATTTTCCGCCGCCTGGCTCAAAACGCGGACGTAGTGGTAGAAAGCTTCCCCCCGGGCTACCTCGATAAACTGGGGGCGGGCTACCAGGCACTCAGTGAACTAAACCCCGGGCTCATTATGGCTTCGGTCACTGGCTTCGGGCAGGATGGGCCCCACCGAGAATACCACTCATGTGATATAGTTGCCTCCGCCACGGGGGGCCAGATGTCTGTTTGCGGTGCCCCGGATACCCCTCCCCTTAAACCCTACGGACAGCAGCCTTATTACCTGTCTTCTCTCTTTGCCGCCACCGGCATTCTACTCGCCCTGCGCCAGCGAAAACAGAGCAGCCGCGGCCAGCATATTGACATCTCAATGCAGGAGGCGGTAGCCGCCACCCTGGAGCACGTGATGGTGCGCTATTTCCATGAAGGAACAGTCTCCAGAAGACAGGGAAGCCGCCACTGGAACGACTCCTTCTGTACACTCCCCTGCAAGGACGGGCATATT
>JAHJRU010000192.1 GCA_018830745.1 Chloroflexota bacterium | reverse complement strand
CTGATGAGCTGGACATGGCTCCCTTGCTCTCCAGAACGCCGATGACGCGCACGATGTTTTGCTGCATCCGTATGGGCTGACCTAAGGGGTCTGTGTCCTCAAAAAGGGTCTCTTTTACATTGGCGCCGAGCACAGCCACCCGTGCGCCGCGCTGGTAATCATATTCAGAGATGAAGGAGCCGTCAGCCACCTTCAGGTTGTATGCCTGGAGATATTCAATGGTCACGCCGCTAACCCGACTGTTCATGTTCTGGCCCCCCACTACTATCTGTAGTGATCTTGAAAGAGAGGGGGCGACCGCTGTTACGTAGGGGACCTCTTCGGCTATGGCTCCCGCGTCTTCCAGGGTTAAGGTGGTGACACTGCCGGCAGCGCTTCTTACGCCGCCAAAGCTGGATGAGCCGGGGCTAATCGTAATCAGGTCTGACCCAAGCGTCTCAAAGCGGGATACGATGTCCGCCTCAGCACCCCGGCCGATGGACATCAGCGCTATCACGGCGGCCACGCCGATAACAATACCTAATATGGTCAGGAAACTGCGCAGTTTGTGGGTTACTATGCCGACCCATGCTGTAGTAAAAGGTTCCAGCCACTTCTTCATACCGTTTCCTCCGATACCACCTGACCATCCTTGACGTAGATGATGCGCTGGCATTTGTGAGCGATGTCTGCTTCGTGAGTTATGATGACCAGAGTGATATCATGCTCGCTGTGCAGGGTAGTAAGTATGGACATAATCTCTTCGCTGGAGCGACTGTCCAGGTTTCCGGTAGGTTCATCGGCCAGTATGAGCGGGGGATTTTTCACCAGGGCCCGGGCAAGGGCAACCCTCTGCTGCTCTCCTCCGGATAGCTCGGTGGGGCGGTGTTGGAAACGGTCGGCGAGCCCTACCCTGGATAATGCGTCCATAGCCTGGTGAGAATCTCCGCCACCGGAATACCTCAGGCCAAGCTCTACATTGGCCAGGGCGGAGATTCGTGGCAACAGATTGAATGACTGAAAAACAAAGCCAATCTTCTTACCCCTGATATGAGCCAGTTCCCCGCTGCTGAGGCGGCTTACCTCTCTGTCTTCCAGATGGTATGTACCTGAAGTCGGTGTGTCCAGACAGCCGATTAGGTTAAGCAGGGTGGACTTGCCGGAGCCGGAGGCGCCCATAATGGCTACCATCTCGCCTTGTTGTATATCAATGCTGACCCCGTTGAGCACCGATAGCTCTCTTTTACCCATGGGATATACCTTGGTGATGTCCCTCAGGCGAATCATCAGCGGGGCCTCCTAATCCCGGGCAGGAAGGACATTCCGCCACCTCCAGATGTCGGCGTGCTAGAAGTTGTCGCGGTAATGATGACCTCTTCGCCCTCGTCAAGCCCCTCGGTGACCTCGGTGTGGGTAAAGTTACTGATGCCGGTCTTTATGGGGCGCTTGTCGATGGCACCGTTTTCCCGCACCTGGACGTAGGTCTCCCCGTCCTCGCGCTTTATAGCCCGGTTTGGTACTGTTAGCACGTTGTTTCTCTCGTCCACCTGGACGCTCACGGTGACAGTCAGGCCTTCCCTGAGCTGGAAGTCCTCAGGGAGTGTCTGGAGAGAAGCCTGGGGGGTAGACTGTGGGCTCTGTTCTGTGGGCGGCCCCTGTCCCGAAGGTTGCCCTCCCTGTCCCTGTTGTCGCCGTTCCATCATTTCCTCAGCCTGTTCCTGGGTAATGCGGCCCTCCTCGATGGCCTGTTTCAGCCGTTCGGGCATCTGTCCTGGCTGTGCCCCTTGCGCTGCCGGTTGCCCCGCGGCGGTTTGGCGCTGCTGTATCGTTTCCAGCGACTGTATTTCAACCTTTACGGTGTAGTTTACCACGCCTGACTGGATAGTAGCCGTCGGCGCAATATGCGTTACTTTGGCCGGGATGTTAACCGTTGGCAGGGCGTCCACTTTCACGGTGGCGGTGTCCCCCACCTTCAATTGCAAGATGTCCATCTCGCCCACCATAACCTCGGCTTCGAATTTCCCCGGGTCGGCAAGTTGTGCCGCTACCGTACCCCTGGCTACCTCGTCACCACCTTCAACGCTGACCACGGTAATAAAGCCGGCAAAGGGTGCTACTATGACCGCTTTTTCCAGGTCCTCTTTAGCATCCTGCAGGTCATCTCTGGCTTCTTCTAGAGACTGTTTGGCTTTTGCCAGGGCTACCTCAGCTTTGGCCAGCCCACTCTTGAAGCTGTCTTCAGCTTTTTCCAAAGTGATCTGGGCTTTTTCCATGGTTAATTGGGTGTTTCTTAACGTCCAGAAGTCCTCAACTGCCCACAGTGCGGTAGAACCATATTCGACAAATTGGTCCACTCCGATTCCTCGAGACAGCCTTTCCCAGGCTAGTGTCAGGTTTTCGCGAGCTAATACAAGCTGGAGCCATGCTTTGCTAAACTCTTCAGTACCTGAACCGGCTGTCATCCCGGCCTGGACATCTTCTAGCTGCAACGAGGCGTTATGGACAGCGGTGATTGCCTCCGGGACGGAGAAGGCAAAAGTTACGTAGTCATAAGGGTATGTTATTTCCCGGTAGTTATCAATGGCATTCTCCAGGTCAATTTGGGTGGTTTTCACCGTCTTTTCTGCATCCTTGGCATCCTGAAGGCCAATTTCCCCGGTTCGCAGGTTCAGTTCTGCCGTTTTTACGGCTTGCTCTTGGGCGGTGACTTTTTCCTCCAGAGAGGTGGTATCAAGCCTGGCTATCACCTGGCCCTTTTCAACGGTGTCTCCCGCTTCCACCAGCACTTCTTCTACCGTCAGCGGTTCTTGCTGCGTCCCCGATATTTCAAAGGCGAGGTCCTCCTTGAGGGACAGCGCCAGATTGCCGCTGGCGGTGATATCTACCATCAGCTTCCCACGCTGCACTTTTACCACCTGGCCTTCCGGCGCTGGGGTTGCCTCTGATTCAGAGGTGCAGCTTGCCGCGGGGATAGCCAGCCCACCAATAACCAGTATTGTCAGCACTATCTTTAATATTTTCATTGGTTCCTCCGTGTATACGGGTATTATGGTAAAAATCTGCCCCTGTTGTAATGCGCATTATAATAGGGAATTGTTAAGATATTATGAAGATGACGCAAATATCTATCGTCAAGTTCTCGCATTTTAGCCCGCTGGGGGAACAAAAATCCGCTTACCATTATTATACCTGAATTATGAGAAATCTGTTAAGACAGGGCTAACCGGCTCCAGTGGCTTATGCTGGTTCGGTAATCTCATATCCACTTCCCTGACCGACCGATATTACTCAATCT